>NZ_JAKTNS010000012.1:0-64194 GCF_022760915.1 Thermus thalpophilus
CACGCCGCCAGCGTTCACCCTGAGCCAGGATCAAACTCTCCACAAAAAAGACGCCGTAGAGGCGTTTTGGTTTGCTTGGTGTGCCCTATTCCCGCGCTTTCAAGATCCCCCGCCGGTTCAACCGGCGCAACATTGAATCTACCAGCTCCCCCCGTTCCTGTCAAGCACCCTCCTCGGCCAGGGGTAGCGGGAGACGAGGGCCAGCGGGTAGCCTTTAGCCATGGTCCCCCGCTACCAGACCCCGGAGATGGCGGTCCTTTGGTCCGAGGAAAACCGCTACCGCATGTGGGCCTTGGTGGAGGCCTACGCCCTCGAGGCCTGGGAGGCCCTGGGCCAGGTGCCGAGGGGCCTCGCCGCCAGGCTCCTCCGAACCCTGGAGGAAAAACCCCTCACCGAGGGCTTCGCCCGGCGGGTGGCGGAGATAGAGGAAACCACCCGCCACGACCTGGTGGCCTTCACCCGGGCCCTCGCTGAGTGGACCGGGGACGAGGAGGTGGGGCGCTACCTCCACCTGGGCCTCACCAGCTCGGACATCGTGGACACGGCGCAAAACGCTCTTTTGGTGCGGGCCTTGGACCTAATCCAGGAGGAGCTTAAGGGGGTGCAGGAGGCCCTCAAGGCCCTCGCCCTCCGCCACAAGCACACCCCCGCCATCGCCCGCACCCACGGGGTCCACGCCGAGCCCACGAGCTTCGGCCTCCGCTTCCTCTCCTTCTTCGCCGCCTTCCAAAGGGACGAGGAAAGGCTTAAGCGGGCGAGGGAGACCATCGGGGTCGCCATGCTCTCGGGCTCCGTGGGCAACTACGCCCACGTCCCCCCCGAGGTGGAGGCCCACGTGGCCCGGCGCCTGGGCCTCCGCCCCGAGCCCATTTCCACCCAGGTCGTCCCCCGGGACCGGCACGCCGAGGTCATGGCGGCCCTCGCCATCCTGGGGGGGAACATAGAGCGGGTGGCCGTGGAGCTACGCCACCTCCAGCGCACGGAGGTCCTCGAGGCCCAGGAGCCCTTCCACGAAGGGCAGACGGGGAGCTCCTCCATGCCCCACAAGAAGAACCCCGTGGGCCTGGAGAACCTCACCGGGGTGGCGAGGCTCCTTAGGGGTTACCTCCAGCCCACCCTGGAGGACATCGCCCTCTGGCACGAGCGGGACATCTCCCACTCCTCGGTGGAGCGCGTCATCCTCCCCGACGCCACCACCGCCCTCCACTACGCCCTAAGGCGGCTTAGGGGCATCCTCGAGGGCCTGAAGGTCTTTGAGGAAAACCTAAAGCGCAACCTGGACCTCACCCGGGGCCTCGTCTACTCCCAGCAGGTCCTAAACGCCCTCATCGCCGAGGGCCTCCCCCGGGAAAAGGCCTACGCCCTGGTGCAGCGGAACGCCCTCAAGAGTTGGGAGGAGGGGCGAAGCTTCCTGGAGCTTCTGGAAGCCGAACCGGAAAACCCCATCAAGGGGGAAAGGCTAAGGGCCCTCTTTGACCCCCAGGCCTTCCTCCGCCACGTGGACGCCATCTACGCCCGCTTTGGGCTTTAGAATGAGGGAAAGGGCCGCTTGGCCACAAGGAGGGGCATGGAGAAGCTTTACGAGGGCAAGGCCAAGATCCTCTACCCGGAAGGGGAGGACACCCTAAGGGTCTACTTCAAGGACGAGGCCACCGCCTTTAATGCGCAAAAGCGGGGGGTTATCCCCAGCAAGGGGGTGGTGAACAACAAGGTCTCCGCCGCCCTTTTTCGCCTCCTGGAGGCGAAGGGCGTCAAGACCCACTTCCTGGAGGAGGTCTCCGAACGGGAGATGCGGGTGAAGCGGGTGAGGATCCTCCCCCTGGAGGTGATCCTCCGCTATAAGGCAGCGGGGAGCTTCGCCAAGCGCTATGGGCTTAAGGAAGGGACACCCCTCAAGGCGCCCTTGTTGGAGTTTTCCCTGAAGAGCGATGCCTTGGGGGACCCCCTCATCTGCGAGGAAGCCATCATGGCCCTCGGCCTGGCCGCGCCGGAGGCGCTAAGGGAGGTCAAGGCCACCACCTTGCGGGTGGGGGAGATCCTGAAGGACTTCTTCGCGCAAAGGGGCTTGGAACTGGTGGACTTCAAGCTGGAGTTCGGGGAGAAAGACGGGGAAATCCTCCTCGCCGACGAGATCAGCCCCGACACCATGCGCCTTTGGGACATGGCCACGGGCGAACCCATGGACAAGGACCGCTTCCGCAAGGACCTGGGGGGCGTGGAGGAGGCCTACCAGGAGGTCCTAAGGCGGGTTTTGGGAGGCTAGATGCCCAGGTACCAGGCCACGCTCCTCATTGAGCTCAAAGACGGCATCCTGGACCCCCAGGGCCGGGCGGTGGAGGGGGTCTTGAGGGACCTCGGCCACCCGGTGGAGTCCGTGCGGGTGGGAAAGGTTTTGGAAATCGTCTTCTCGGCGGAAAACTTGCTCCAGGCCGAGGAAAAGGCCAAGGCCCTAGGAAGCCTCCTCGCCAACCCGGTGATGGAGGTCTACACCCTGGAGGCCCTCAAGGAACTATGAGGTGGGCCATCGTCCGCTTCCCCGGCTCCAACTGCGACGAAGACGCCCGCTTCGCCTTCGCCAAGGCGGGCATACGGGCGGAGTTCGTCTGGCACACGGAGCGGGACCTAAAGGGCTTTGACGGGGTCTTCCTCCCGGGGGGGTTCAGCTACGGGGACTACCTGAGGGCCGGGGCCCTCGCCGCCAAGAGCCCGGTGATGGAAGCGGTGCGCCGCTTCGCCCGGGAAGGGCGCTTCGTCATCGGGGTCTGCAACGGCTTCCAGGTCCTCACGGAGGCGGGGATCCTCCCCGGGGCCCTCCTCGCCAACCTCAACCTCCACTTCACCTGCAAGGAGGTGGGGGTGCGGGTGGAAAGGGCCGACCTCCCCTTCACCCGGCTTTACCAACGGGGCCAGGTTCTCCGCCTGCCCATCGCCCACGCCGAGGGGCGCTACTACGCCGACCCCGAAACCCTAGGGCGGCTAGAGGGAGAGGGGCAGGTGGTCTTCCGCTACGCCCCCTTGGCGGGGGAAGAGGACTTCAACCCCAACGGGAGCCTGAACGACATCGCCGGCATCGTGAACGAGAAGGGCAACGTCCTGGGCATGATGCCCCACCCTGAGCGGGCCGTGGACCCCATTTTGGGAGGGGAGGATGGGCTTCCCCTCTTCCTGGGGCTTTTACAGGTTCAACGGGAGGCTAGACCATGAAACCCAAGGCCATCACCTTTGACTTCTGGGGCACCCTCTTCACCGAGGGGGAGGCGTTTTTGGAAAAGGTCATGCCCGCCCGGTACGAGATCCTCCTGGACGCCCTTTCCGAAGCGGGCCACCCCGCGGAGGAAAGCGAGGTGCGGGAGGCCTACCGGCAGGCGGCCTTGGCCTTTGAGGAGGCCTGGAAGGCGGGGGAGCACCTGTCCGTGTACGACCGGGTGGCCCGCATCTTCGCCCTCCTGGGCGCCCCCCACGACCCCGGGCTCATCGCCCTCACCGCCAGGAGGCTGGAGGAAACCTCCCTTCTGGCCGACCTCAAGCCCCTGCCGGGGGTGGAGGCGCTAAGGGCCCTGGCCGGGAAGTACCCCTTGGCCATCGTTTCCGACACGGGCATGACCCCGGGCCGCCTCCTCCGGGAGCACCTGCGCAGGCAAGGCTTGGACGTCTTCCAGGCCTATAGCTTCTCCGACGAGACCGGCTTCGTGAAGCCCAAGCCCGAGGCCTTCCTGGCGGCCCTCGAGGCCCTGGGGGTGGCCCCCGAGGAGGCCCTCCACGTGGGGGACCTGCCCCACACGGACATCAAGGGAGCCTTCGGCGCCGGCTATCCCTGGGCGGTGCAGTACGTGGGCCTGAGGGAGGTGAACGGGGAGGTGAAGCCCACGGCCAAGGTGAAGGACCACCGCGAGCTCCTCCCCCTCCTAGAGTGATGGAAGCCTTGGCCAAGGAGTTGGGCATCCCGGAAGGGGAGTACCGGGAGATCCAAAGGCGGCTTGGGCGGGAGCCCAACCGGGTGGAACTCCTCCTCTTCAAGGTGATGTGGAGCGAGCACTGCGCCTACAAGAACTCCCGCCCCCTCCTCAAGGAGCTCCCCAAGGAGGGGGAAGCGGTGCTCCAGGGCCCGGGGGAAAACGCCGGGGTGGTGCGCCTGGGGGAAGGGTGGGCGGTGGCCTTCAAGATAGAAAGCCACAACCACCCCTCCGCCGTGGAGCCCTTCCAAGGGGCGGCCACGGGGGTCGGGGGGATCCTCCGGGACATCATGAGCATGGGAGCCCGCCCCATCGCCCTCCTGGACTCCCTCCGCTTCGGGCCGCCCGAGGAGGCGAGAAGCCGCTACCTCCTCAAGGGGGTGGTCTCGGGCATCGCCTTTTACGGCAACGCCATCGGGGTGCCCACGGTGGGCGGGGACCTTTACTTCCACGAGGGCTACCGGGAAAACCCCCTGGTGAACGCCATGTGCCTCGGCCTCCTAAGGGAGGAGCACCTGAAGCGAAGCCGGGCCTCTTTGGGCCGCCCCATCTACTACGCCGGGGCCAAGACGGGCCGGGACGGGATCGGCGGGGCGGCCTTCGCGAGCCGGGAGCTCAAGGAGGAGAAGGCCGAGGACCGGCCCGCGGTCCAGGTGGGGGACCCCTTCCTGGGCAAGCTCCTCATGGAGGCCACCCTCGAGGCCATAGAGCTGGACCTGGTGGAAGGCGTCCAGGACATGGGGGCGGCGGGGCTCACCAGTAGCCTCTCGGAGCTCGCCCACAAGTCGGGCCTCGGGGTGGAGCTCCACCTGGACCTCGTCCCCACCCGGGAGGAGGGGATGACCCCGGAGGAGCTCCTTCTCTCGGAAAGCCAGGAGCGGATGGTCCTCGTTCCCAAGGAGGGGAAGGAAAAGGCCCTGGAGGAGGTCTTCGGAAGGTGGGGCCTAGACTGCGTACCCGTGGCCAGGACCATCCCGGAAAGGGTCTTCCGGGTCCTCTTTAGGGGCGAGGTGGTGGCGGAGGTGCCCACGGAGGCCTTGGCCGAAGCCCCCACCTACGTGCGGGTGGGGCGGGAGGACCCCGAGGTGCGGAGGCTTAGGGAAACCCCCATCCCCCCCTTAGAGGCCGACCCCCAGGAGGTCCTAAGGAGGCTCCTCGCCTCCCCCAACCTGGCGAGCCGGGAGGCGGTCTACGAGCGGTACGACCACCAGGTGGGGACCCGCACCGCCCTCCTCCCCGGCAAAGGGGACGCCGCGGTCCTCTGGATCAAGGGCACCCGCCTCGGCGTCGCCGCCAAGGTGGACCAAAACCCCCGCTATAGCCGCCTCCACCCCCGCCTTGGGGCCATGCACGCCCTGGCGGAGGCCTGCCGGAACGTCAGCGTGGTGGGGGCGAAGCCCCTCGCCTACACCGACGGCCTCAACCTGGGAAGCCCGGAGACCCCGGAGGGCTACCACGAGCTCGCCGAGACCATCGCCGGGCTCAAGGAGGCGAGCGAGGCCTTGGGCGTCCCCGTGGTCTCGGGGAACGTCTCCCTCTACAACGAAAGCGGGGGCAAGCGCATCCCCCCCACGGCCATGGTGGGGGTGGTGGGGGTCCTGGAGGTGGACAAGCGGGCGGAGATGGGCTTTAGGCGCCCGGGGGAGGTCCTCCTCCTCATCGGGGAGGAACGGGGGGAGCTTGGGGCGAGCGAGGTCCTCTACCTCCTCACGGGAAAGGAGTTCGGCCACCCCCCAAGGCTTGACCTCAGGCGGGAAAAGGCGGTGCAGGAGGCGATCCGGGACCTCATCCAAAGGGGCCTCACCCGAACGGCCCACGACGTGGCGGAAGGGGGGCTTCTTCTGGCCCTCGCCGAGATGACCTTCCCCTACGGGGTGGGGGCCACGGTGGAGGTGCGGGAGGAGGGCCTCGAGGCCCTCTTCGGCGAGGCCCCAAGCCGCGTCCTCTTCACCGTGGAGAAGACCCGCCTCCAGGAGGCCACCCTCCTCCTGGAGGAGCGGGGCCTCCCCTACCGGGTCCTGGGGGAGACGGGGGGGAAGAGCCTCACGGTCCTCACCCCGGGGGGTGTCCTAGAGTGGAGCCTGGAGGAACTGCTTTCCGCCTGGAAAGCGCCCCTCAGGGAGGTGCTGGATGGATAAGCCCCAGGAGGAGTGCGGCATCCTCGGGCTTTGGAGCGAAGGCCCCGTGGACGTGGCGGGGCTTCTCCACCTCGGCCTCCTCGCCCTGCAGCACAGGGGCCAGGAGGCGGCGGGGATGGCGGTCACGGACGGCAAAGCGTTCCTGGTGGAAAAGGACCTGGGCCTCGTGAACCAGGTCTTCACCGAGGAGCGCCTGGGGAAACTCCGCCTTCCGGAGGCCCGCCTGGGCATCGCCCACACCCGCTACTCCACCACGGGCTCCAACCTGCGCTTCAACGCCCAGCCCCTGACCGCCCGCACCGCCCACGGGGTGCTGGCCATCGTTCACAACGGCAACTTCACCAACGCCAAGCCCCTGCGCGACCGCCTCCTCCGGGAGGGGGCCACCTTCCAAAGCACCTCGGACACCGAGGTGATGCTCCTCCTCCTGGCCCGCCTTTCCCACCTCTCCCTCCCCGAGGCCGCCCTCGAGGCCATGCGGCGCCTGGAGGGGGGGTATTCCATCCTCCTCATGGACCGCAAGACCCTCCTCGCCCTCCGCGACCCCCACGGGGTGCGGCCCCTCGCCATCGGCCTAGCCCCTTGGGGCTACGCCTTCGCCTCCGAACCCCCGGCCCTGGAGCTTTTAGGGGCGAGGTACCTGCGGGACGTGCGCCCTGGGGAGGTGGTTTGGGTGGAAGAAGGGGAGTTCAAAAGCCTCCAAGCCCTTCCCCCCGACCCCACCCCTTGCGCCTTTGAGTGGATTTACTTCGCCCGGCCCGACAGCCTCCTGGACGGCACCGAGGCCTACGCCGCCCGGGTGCGGATGGGGGAGGAGCTTTTCCGGGAAGCCCCGGCGGAGGCGGACCTCGTGGTGCCCGTGCCCGACTCCGGCATGGGGGCCGCCATCGGCTACGCCCGGGCCAGCGGCCTCCCCCTGGAGTACGGCCTCTACAAGAACCCCTACGCCGGCCGCACCTTCATCCAGCCCACCCAGGAGCTCCGCGACCTGAAAACCCGCCTCAAGCTCTCCCCCACCTCGGCGGTGAGGGGCAAGCGGGTGGTCCTCATTGACGACTCCATCGTGCGGGGCACCACCAGCCGCCACATCGTGGCCCTCCTCAAGGAGGCGGGGGCCAAGGAGGTCCACTTCCGCGTCAGTAGCCCCCCCATCCGCTTCCCCTGCTACTACGGCATTGACACCGCCGCCCGCAAGGAGCTCATCGCCGCCCAGAAGAGTGTGGAGGAGATCAGGGCCTATATCGGGGCCGACTCCTTGGCCTTCCTCTCGGAGGAGGGGGTCAGGCGGGCCATCGGGGGCCCCGTGTGCCTGGCCTGCTTCAACGGCCGCTACCCCGCGGGCGTCCCCGAGGAGGGGGAAAAGCTCGCCCTGGAGCTCCTCTAGCGCCGCCCCAGGAAAAGCCCCAAGACGAGCCCCAGGACAAGGCCCAGGGCCAAGAAGGCGAAGGCGAAAGCCCCGGTGGAGGCCAGGTGCCAGCCGAAAAACCAGTAGCTACAAACGGCGTAGCGCTCCACCTGCACCCGCACCAGCTCGGGCAGGTCGCGGCTCGTGGTGAAGTTGATGAGGAGGGTGGCGAGGAGCAGAACAGCGAGGGCCAGCAGGGCCCCCCACTTCAAAATGGTGAAGGCGTTCCCTTTCATGGCCTTAGCTTAGCAGCCCCCGAAGACCTATAATCGCCCTATGGTAAGCGCCAGCGTCCGCGACGAGGCCATCTTCCAGCTCATCGCCCTGGAGGAAAAGCGGCAGCGGGAAGGGCTAGAGCTCATCGCCAGCGAGAACTTCGTCTCCAAGCAGGTGCGGGAGGCGGTGGGAAGCGTCCTCACCAACAAGTACGCCGAGGGCTACCCAAACGCCCGGTACTACGGGGGGTGCGAGGTCATTGACCAGGTGGAGTCCTTGGCCATAGAGCGGGCCAAGGCCCTCTTCGGGGCCGCCTGGGCCAACGTCCAGCCCCACTCCGGCTCCCAGGCCAACATGGCGGTCTACATGGCCCTCATGGAGCCTGGGGACACCCTCATGGGCATGGACCTGGCCGCCGGGGGGCACCTGACCCACGGGGCCAAGGTCAACTTCTCCGGGAAGCTTTACAAGGTGGTCTCCTACGGGGTGCGGCCCGACACCGAGCTCATAGACCTGGAGGAGGTGCGGAGGATCGCCCGGGAGCACCGCCCCAAGGTGATCGTGGCCGGGGCCAGCGCCTACCCCCGCTTCTGGGACTTTAAGGCCTTCCGGGAGATCGCCGACGAGGTGGGGGCCTACCTCGTGGTGGACATGGCCCACTTCGCCGGGCTCGTGGCCGCGGGCCTCCACCCGAACCCCCTGCCCTACGCCCACGTGGTGACGAGCACCACCCACAAAACCCTCCGGGGCCCGAGGGGCGGCCTCATCCTCTCCCAGGACCCCGAACTGGGCAAGAGGATTGACAAGCTCATCTTCCCCGGGATCCAGGGAGGGCCTTTGGAGCACGTGATCGCCGGGAAGGCCGTGGCCTTCTTTGAGGCCCTACAGCCCGAGTTCAAGGAGTACAGCCGCCTGGTGGTGGAAAACGCCAAGCGCCTGGCGGAGGAGCTTGCCCGCCGGGGCTACCGCATCGTCACCGGGGGGACGGACAACCACCTCTTCCTCGTGGACCTGCGCCCCAAGGGCCTCACCGGGAAGGAGGCGGAGGAGAGGCTGGACGCCGTGGGGATCACGGTGAACAAGAACGCCATCCCTTTTGACCCGAAGCCCCCCCGGGTCACCTCGGGGATCCGCGTCGGCACCCCGGCCATCACCACCCGGGGCTTCACCCCCGAGGAGATGCCCCGGGTGGCGGACCTCATTGACCGAGCCCTCACGGAAGGCCCCTCGGAAGCCCTTAGGGAAGAGGTGCGCGCCTTGGCCCTCGCCCACCCCATGCCCTGATGCTGGACCTCCTGGTGGTGGTCCCCCACCCCGACGACGAGGGCTTCGGGGCCGGGGGGGCGCTCCTTTTGGCCAAGGCCGCGGGCCTAAGGACGGGCATCCTCACCCTGACCCGGGGGGAGGCGGGGAGGACCCTGGGCCTTTGCCCCCCGGAGGAGTTAGGAAGGGTGCGATCGGAAGAACTCCGGCGGGCGGCGGAGGTCCTGCGGGTGGACTTCCTCGAGGTCCTCTCCTTCCCTAACGGCCTCCCCCGGGAAGCGGAAGGGGGGGAAAGGGGCAAGGCCACGGGGGAAGGCCTCCTGGAACACCCCGAGGCGGAAGAGGCCATCCGAAAGCGCCTCCTCGCCCTAAGACCCCGCTCCGTGATCACCTTCCCCCCGGACGGCCTGAACGGCCACCCCGACCACGTGGCCACAAGCCGCTACGCCCAAGGGGCGGCGGCGGGCCTCGCCCAGGTGGTCTACATGGTGCGCCCGGAAGGCCCCTACCCCGTAACCCACCGCCTGCGCCTGCCCGAGTGGGCCCTCAAGGAGAAGCTCAGGGCCCTCGCCCAGCACAAGACCCAGGCCCTCTCGGTCCTCTCCTTCCTGGAGCGCCACCCGGAGCGGCTTTGGACCGAGACCTTCCACGTGGTGGGAAGGGAGGGCTTGGTGGAGGGGCCATGGTGGTGAGGCTATTGGACCACACCGCCGACATCGGCTTTGAGGTGGAGGCGGAAAGCCTCGAGGGCCTCTTCCAAGCCGCCCTAAAAGGGCTTTTGGCGGTAATGTTCCAAAACCCCCCGGAAGGGGGAAAGAAAGGGCGGCGCCTCACCCTGTGGGCCGAGGACCTGGACACCCTCTTGGTGCGCTACCTAAACGAGCTCATCTACCTGATCCAGACCAAGGGCTTCGTGCCGGGCAAGGCCAAGGTGAGCATCCGGGAGGAGGAAGGGGGCTACCGCCTGGAAGCCCACCTCCGAGGCGAGCCCTTCCAGGAGGCCTTTGGCTTCCAGGGGGAGGTGAAGAGCACCACCTTCCACGGCCTGTACGTGGGCCAGGAAGGGGGGAGGTGGCGGGCCCGGGTGATCCTAGACGTGTAGAGCGGCCAGGGCCTCCCGCACCCGCGCAAGAAGCCCCGCCTCCACCAAGGCCTTGGCCCGGAGGAGGGCGTTTTTCACCGCCAAGGCGTCCGCCGAGCCGTGGCCGACGAAGACCGCCCCCTCCACCCCCAAAAGGGGCATGGCCCCGTACTGGGAGGGGTCCACCCGGGCCTTCACCCGGCGCAAGGCCCCCCGGGCCAACAGGGCCCCCAGCCTGGCCCAGGGGCTAGAGGCGAAGGCCTCCTTGATCCAGGTGAAAAGGGCCTTGGCCTCCCCCTCCGCCAGCTTCAGGGCCACGTTCCCGGTGAAGCCGTCCGTGACCACCACCTCCGCGGTGCCGAGGAAGATGTCCCGCCCCTCCACGTTGCCGAAAAAGCGCTCCCCCAAGGCCGCCCGTAGGAGGGGGTAGGCCTCGAGGACCAAGGCGTTTCCCTTCCCCTCCTCCTCCCCGATGGAAAGGAGGCCCACCTTGGGATGGGCCACCCCGCTGGCCTCGGCGTAGGCCAGGCCCATGGCGGCGAACTGGACCAAAAAGGGGGGGCGGCAGTCGGCGTTGGCCCCCCCGTCCAGCAAGAAGGTGCGCCCCTTTAGGCTCGGGAACTCCACGAGGAGGGCGGGCCGCTCCACCCCCCGGACCCGGCCCAAAACGAACAGGGCGGCGGCCATGGTGGCCCCGGTGTGCCCCATGGAAACCACCGCCTCCACCTCCTTCCGCTTGAGGAGTTCCATGGCCACCCAGATGGAGCTTTCCCGGCGCTTGCGCACCTCGGTGGCGTGCTCCTCCATAGGGATCCAGTCGGGGGCGTGGTGGATGGGAAGCCTTCCCCCAAAACGGGCCAAGGTCGCCTTAAGCCGCTCTTCCTCCCCCACCAAAAGGACCTCCACCCCCTCCCGGGCCGCCAAGAGGGCCCCCTGGACCGTTACTTCCGGGGCCCGATCCCCCCCCATGGCGTCCAGGGCGATCTTCATGCCTGGGGCAGGTGCTTCTCAATCTTGGCCTGGAAGTTGCGCTTGGGCTGCGCCCCCACCAGGACCTCCACGGGTTGGCCGTTTTTGAAGAGGATCACCGTGGGGATGCTCATCACGCGAAAGCGCATGGCGGTTTTGGGGTTTTCGTCCACGTCCAGCTTGGCCACCACCAGCTTCCCCTCGTACTCCTGGGCCAACTCCTCCAGGATGGGGGCGATCATGCGGCAAGGCGCGCACCACTCCGCCCAGAAATCCACCAGGACCAAGGGGTGGCCGCCCAAGAGCTCATCAAAGTTCTGGTCGGTAACCTCCAGGGGCTTCGCCATACCCCCCTACTCTACGGCAAAGCCCCGGAGGGATAAACCCCCCGGGGTCCCTTTTGGGCGCTAACGCTTCCTGCGGCCGCCCTTCTTGCCCTTGCCACCGCCAAACCCCCCGGTGCCCCGGAGGAAGCTCTTGAGCTTGTTCTCAAACTCCGGGGACTGCTTGGGGAGCCGCCGGGGCCGGGGCGGGGGCGCCCCCTCGGGGGCCGGGGTCAGGTCCTTGATGGAAAGGTCCAGCCGGCCCTTGGCGTCCCGACCCTTCACCATCACCTGGACGATGTCCCCCTCGTTGAGGAAGTCCCGGACGTTCTTCACGAACTCGTGAGCGATCTGGGAGATGTGCACCAGGCCCTGCTCCCCGCCCGGAAGCTCCACAAAGGCGCCGAAATCCGTCACCCGCACCACGCGGCCTTCCACGATGCTTCCCGCTTCTATCTCCACTTTCCTTCTCCTCGCGCGGTCCTGCCCGCGATGCCCCCACTATAGCACAAGGGGCGAAACCCCGGAGGCGTCCAAGGCCGCCAAGAGCTCGGCGAAGCCGAGGCCCAAGGCGGGGTGCCGCCCCTCGGGGAGGAGGTCCAAAAGGGGCACCAGCACGAAGGCCCGCTCGTGGAGCCTGGGGTGGGGCACCTGAAGCCCCTCCTCCTCCAGGACCAGGTCCCCGTAGAGGAGGAGGTCCAGGTCAATGGTCCTCGGGCCCCAGCGCTCCTTGCGCTCCCGGCCCAAGGCCCTCTCCACCCCCAAGAGGGCCTCGAGGAGCTCCCTTGGGCCCAAGCCCGTCTCCACCTCCGCCACCAGGTTGAGGTAAGGGGGTTGGGGCGGGCCAAGGGGAGCGGTTTCGTACACGGGGGAAAGGCGGCGGAGATGGGTCTTGGGGAGGCGGGAAAGGAGGGAGGAGGCGGCCAAGAGATAGGCCGCCCGATCCCCCAGGTTGGAGCCCAGGCCCACGTAGGCCAGCACGCCCCCAGTCTATCCCGTTGACACCGGGGGGCCCGCCTCCTACCCTGAAGGGGAGATGGCCGTCCGGGGCAAAACCTAAACCGGCCTGGGAAGCCTGGCTTCCCGGGCCCGTCCCGGGGGTTTTTCTTTGCGGGGGTGCGTATGGTGAAAGAGGACTGGCAGGCGCTTCTGGAGGCGGAGCTCACCCTGGACACCGGGGTCTACACCAAGCACGCCCTCCTCCTCGTCCGCGGCCAAGGAGCCCGGGTGTGGGACGCCGAGGGCAACGAGTACATAGACTGCGTGGGGGGCTACGGGGTGGCCAACCTCGGCCACAGCAACCCCGAGGTGGTGGAGGCGGTGAAGCGGCAGGCGGAAACCCTTTTGAGCATGCCCCAGACCCTCCCCACCCCCATGCGGGGGGAGTTCTACCGCACCTTGGTCTCCCTTCTGCCCCCCGAGCTCAACCGGGTGTTCCCGGTGAACTCGGGCACCGAGGCCAACGAGGCGGCCCTCAAGTTCGCCCGGGCCCACACCGGGCGGAAGAAGTTCGTGGCCGCCATGCGGGGGTTTTCCGGCCGGACCATGGGCAGCCTCTCCGTCACCTGGGAGCCCAAGTACCGGGAGCCCTTCCTGCCCTTGGTGGAGCCCGTGGCCTTCATCCCCTACAACGACGTGGAGGCTCTAAGAAAGGCGGTGGACGAGGAAACGGCGGCGGTGATCCTGGAGCCCGTGCAGGGAGAAGGGGGGGTGCGCCCGGCCACGCCGGAGTTCCTCCAAGCCGCGCGGGAAATCACCCGGGACAAGGGCGCCCTCCTCATCCTGGACGAGATCCAAACCGGCATGGGCCGCACGGGTAAGCGCTTCGCCTTTGAGCACTACGGCGTGGTGCCCGATATCCTCACCCTGGCCAAGGCCATCGGGGGCGGGGTGCCCTTGGGCGTGGCGGTGATGCGGGAGGAGGTGGCGAAGAGCATGCCCAAGGGCGGGCACGGCACCACCTTCGGCGGCAACCCCCTGGCCATGGCCGCCGGGGTGGCCGCCCTCCGCTACCTGGAGCGCACGCGGCTTTGGGAGCGGGCGGCGGAGCTCGGGCCCTGGTTTATGGAACGGCTCAGGGAAATCCCCTCCCCCAAGATCCGGGAGGTGCGGGGGATGGGCCTCATGGTGGGTCTTGAGCTCAAGGAAAAGGTGGCCCCCTACATTGAGCGCCTGGAAAAGGAGCACCGCATCCTCACCCTGCAGGCGGGGCCCACGGTGATCCGCTTCCTGCCGCCCCTCGTCATTGAGAAGGAGGACCTGGAAAGGGTGGTGGAGGCGGTTCGGGCAGTGCTTTTGGCATGATGCGCTTAGACCCCGTGGAGTTCCTCAAGGGGGCCCTGGAGATTCCCTCCCCTTCGGGCGAAGAGCGCTTGGTGGCCGAGTACCTGGCGGAGGGGATGGAAAAGCTTGGGCTAAGGGGGTTTGTGGACGAGGCGGACAACGCCCGGGGCCAGGTGGGGGAAGGCCCCCTCCAGGTGGTCCTCCTGGGGCACATTGACACCGTGCCCGGCCTCGTGCCCGTGCGCCTGGAAGGGAATAAGCTCTTCGGCCGGGGGGCGGTGGACGCCAAGGGGCCCTTCGTGGCCATGGTCTTCGCCGCGGCGGGGCTTTCCGAGGAGGCCAGAAAGCGCCTCACCGTGCACCTGGTGGGGGCCACGGAGGAGGAGGCCCCAAGCTCCAAGGGCGCCCGCTTCGTGGCCCCCCGCTTAAAGCCGGACTACGCCATCATCGGGGAGCCCTCGGGGTGGGAGGGGATCACCCTGGGCTACAAGGGCCGGCTTCTGGTGAAGGCCCGGCGGGAAAAGGACAACTTCCACTCCGCCCACCACGAGCCCAACGCCGCCGAGGAGCTCATCAGCTACTTCGTGGCCATCAAGGCCTGGGCAGAGGCCATGAACGTGGGCCAGCGCCCCTTTGACCAGGTGCAGTACACCCTGCGGGACTTCAAGATCCACCCCGCCGAGCTCAAGCAGGTGGCGGAGATGTTCTTTGACTTGCGCCTGCCCCCCAGGCTCCCCCCGGAGGAGGCCATCCGCCACCTGAGCGCCTACGCCCCCCCTACCCTGGAGCTGGAGTTCTTCGGGCGGGAGGTGCCCTACCTGGGCCCCAAGGACACCCCCCTGACCCGGGCCCTGCGCCAGGGCATCCGCAAGGCGGGGGGGAGACCCGTCTTCAAGCTCAAGACCGGCACCAGCGACATGAACGTCCTGGCCCCCCACTGGAAGGTGCCCATGGTGGCCTACGGCCCGGGGGACTCCACCTTGGACCACACCCCTTACGAGCACGTGGAGGTCCCCGAGTTCCTGAAAGGGATTGAGGTCCTGCGGGAGGCCCTCGAGGCCCTGGCCAAACTCCCCCCAGGCCCTTAGGGGCCTAGGCTAAACTGGGTTCGTGGTTCCGTATTGGCTTGGGCTTCTCGCCCTTCTCCTATTCCTCGGCCTATTCCCCCCCACCGCCCCCTTTAGCGATCGCTTCCTCACCCCCTCCCTCGCCCTCGCCCTGGGGAGCTACCTGGTGGCCCGGCGGGCTCTCCTCTTCGGCCTCGGCCTCCTCTTCTTTGGCCTGGGGGATTTGGGCTGGACTTTGGGGGATCTTCTGGGCTCCGGGAAGCGCTCCTTGGCGGCCCTCCTTTTTGAGTTCCCCTATATCTTCGGGTATCTGGCCTTCACCCTGGCCCTCCTGAAGGTGCCGGGGAAGCCGCCCCGGCTTTCCCTTTTCCTCTTGCCCCTGGTCCTCCTGGGCCTTTTCACCCTCTTCCAAAAAGAGCTGGGCGTGGACCGGCTTTACACCGGATGGGACACGCTCCTCCTTCTCCTCCTCCTGCCCCGGCTGGAACCCCTCTTCCAGGAGCGCTTCCTAGGCGGCAGGGCCCTTTGGGGCGTGGGTTTCCTCCTGGTGCTGGTGGCGGACCTGGCCTACGCCTACCTGGAAGCGGAAGGGGGCTATCCCACGGGCCACCCGGTGCACCTCCTCTGGCCCACGGGCTATGCGCTCCTGGCCTTGGGGGTGCTGGAGGAAGAGGGGGAAAAGGCCGCCTTCGCCCGCCACGCCCTGGCCTTCACCGGGCTTTTCCTCATGCCCGTCCTCCTCTCGGAGCCCACCCCTTGGCCGGTGCGGGCCTTCGCCCTCTACGGGGGGCTTGTGGGCGCTTTGGGCCTCCTTTACGCCCACTACCTGGAGTGGCGGCGCACCGAGGCCCAAAGCCAACGCTGGAGCCAGTTCCTGGAGGAGCTCGCCCGGCTTTCCCCCGGCGTGACCCAGACCCTAAGCCCCGAGGCCGCCCTCCTGGGGGCCTTGGGGGCGGCCCAGGTGCTCTTGCCCCAGGCGGTGGGCCTGGAGGTGCGAAGCCGCCGGGGCCGGGTGGGGGAGCGCACCCCCCACGCCCTGGCCATCCCCATGAACGGGGATAGCGCCTACCTCTACCTCACCGAGCCGCCCAAGGTGGCCATCCCACCCAGCTTCCTTTCCCTTTTGGGGGAGCGGCTCCGCCAGGTGCTCAGGCAGGTGGAGTGGGGGACCCTGGCCCTCACCGACCCCCTCACGGGGCTTTTGAACCGAAGGGGCCTCGAGGCGGAGCTTCCCAAGCTGGTGGCCCTGGCCCGGCGCTACGGCGCCCCGGTGAGCGCCGTGATGCTGGACATAGACCGCTTCAAGCGGGTGAACGACACCTTCGGCCACCCCGTGGGGGACGAGGTGCTAAGGCTTTTGGGCCGCATCCTCCAGGCCAGCGTGCGCAAGGAGGACCTGGCGGTGCGCTACGGGGGCGAGGAGTTCTTGCTCCTCCTCTACGGGGCCGACCGGCAGGCGGCCAAGGAGGTAGTGGAGCGCATCCGCGCCCGCTTCCGCGCGGAGCGGGTGGAGCCCATCCCCTACCCCCTGACCCTCTCCGCCGGCATCGCCGGGGGGGAGGTGCCGGAAGGGGAGGCCCAGGTGGAGGAGTGGCTTCTAAAAGCGGACTACGCCCTCCTGCGGGCCAAGGAAGCGGGGCGGGACCGCGTGACCCTGGCTTGACAAAGGTGCCATCCTTCACTATAGTTAAGGATGGCGACGCGGGGTGGAGCAGCCTGGTAGCTCGTCGGGCTCATAACCCGAAGGTCGCGGGTTCAAATCCCGCCCCCGCAACCAGAAGGCCCCCGGGCACAATGGCCCGGGGGGTTTCGCTTTACCCTTAGGGCATGGACTGGGAGGTGCGGGAAAACCCCAAGCGGCTCGCCAAGGTCTTCCGCTTCAAGGACTTCCGGGAGGCCCTGGCCTTCGCCAACCGGGTGGGGGAGCTGGCCGAGGCCAAGGGGCACCACCCCCGCCTCACCGTGGAGTGGGGCAAGGTGGAGGTGGAGTGGTGGACCCATAGTGCCGGGGGCATCACGGCGAAGGACGAGGAGATGGCCCGCCTCACGGATGCGCTCCTGTAGGCTAAGGGCATGGAGGCGCGGACCCTCGAGCTCGTCTTCCCCGAGCACACCAACCCCCTAGGAGCGGCCTTTGGCGGCTTCGTCCTGGGCCTCATGGACAAGGTGGGCTCCTACGCCGCCGCCCGTTACGCCAAGAAGCCCGTGGTCACCGTGGCGGTGGGGAGCGTGGAGTTCAAGGTCCCCATCCGCACCGGGGACCTCCTGGAGGTGGTGGCCCGGGTGGTGCGGGTGGGGCGCACCTCCTTGACCGTGGAGGTGGAGGTCTACAAGGAGCGCTTCGGCCAGGAGAACGGCCGAATCCTGGCCACCAAGGGCACCCTCACCTACGTGGCGGTGAACGAGAAGGGGGAGCCCGTCCCCGTGGAGGCCCATGCGGGTGCTGATTGACGCCCGGTGCCCCTACTGCCGGGCCTTGGGCGGGGTGCTCAAGGCCCTGGACCTGGGGCAAAGCCTCCGGGTGGAACCCCTCCAGGAGGTCCGGGACCTGGACCAAGAGGCCCTCCTCCGGGAGCTCCACGTCCTGGAGGGGCAAAGGGTTTACCGCGGCTACGGCGCCCTCCTCCACCTGGCCCGCCGCCTGCCCCTCCTTTGGCCGCTCCTCCCCGTCCTCTACCTCCTAGGCCCTGTGGGAAGGCCCCTTTACCGCCTCCTGGCGGCGCGGAGGCCCCGTGCCTGAGCTTCCCGAGGTGGAGACCACCCGGGGGCGCCTCCTCCCCCTGGTCCTGGGCAGGCGGGTCCTGGCGGTGCGCCACCAGGACCCGGGGCGCTACCGCCGCGTGGAGGAGGCGGTGGGGAGGCGGGTGGAGGGGATCGGCCGCCGGGGGAAGTTCCTCCTCTTCGCCCTCTCCGGGGGTTTGGAGATGGTGGTGCACCTGGGGATGACCGGGGGGTTCCGCCTCGAGCCCACCCCCCACACCCGCCTCACCTGGGAGCTGGAGGGGCTACGCCTCCACTTCCACGACCCCCGGCGCTTCGGCCGCATCCTGGTGGTGCGGGAAGGGGACTACCGGGAAATCCCCCTCCTAAACCGCCTCGGCCCCGAGCCTCTATCCGAGGCCTTCACCCTTACCGGCTTCCTCCAGGGCCTCGCCCAAAGCCCAAAGCCCCTCAAGGCCCTCCTCCTGGACCAGACCCTGGCGGCGGGGGTGGGGAACATCTACGCCGACGAGGCCCTCTTCCGCGCCCGGCTGAGCCCCTTCCGGCGGGCCTCCTCCTTAAGCGCCGCCGAGGGGGAGAGGCTCTATCGGGCGCTGAGGGAGGTCCTGGCCGAGGCGGTGGCCCTAGGGGGAAGCACGCTTTCCGACCAGAGCTACCGGCAGCCCGACGGCCTCCCCGGGGGCTTCCAGGAGCGCCACGCCGTCTACGGGCGGGAAGGCCTCCCCTGCCCCGCCTGCGGCGGGCCCATCCGGCGGGGGATGGTGGGGGGCAGGAGCACCCACTTCTGCCCCCGCTGCCAGGCCTAGCCCCCGTAGAACCAGCCCGTGTCCCACATGACCAGGGGCTTGGCCTCGTACCGCACCCCGGCCTCCACCACCTCCGCCACCACCAGGCTGTGGTCCCCCCCGGGGTAGAGGTGGCGCACCTCCGCCTCGAGCCAGTAGGGAAGCTCCGTGAGGAGGGGCAGGCCGAAGGTGGGGGAGGGGACGAAGGGGTGGCCGTTTAGGGTCTCCCCCTCCCTTTGCGTGGGCTTGAAGAAGTCCTGGGCGATGGCCTTCTGGTCCGCGGCCAGGGTCATGAGGGCGAGCCTCCCCGTGCGCTCTATGAGGGCGTGGAGGCGGCTATCCCGCTTCACCCCCAGGGCGACGAGGGGCGGGGTGAAGGAGGCCTGGGTCACCCAGTTCACCGTGCCGGCGGCGTACTCCTCCCCATCCTTGGCGGTGAGGATGTAAAGCCCGTAGGTGAAGCTCCTTAAGACCTTCTTCTTGGCCTCGAGGTCCATGCCCCCATTCTAATCTTCCCGGAGCACCCTTAGCAAAGCCTCGTGGATGCGCCCGTTGGTGGCCACGATGTAGCGGTGGCCCAGGTGGTAGGGCCTCCCCTCCAGGTCCGTCACCCTTCCCCCCGCCTCCTCCACCAAGAGCCACCCCGCCGCCACGTCCCAGGGGTTGAGCTTCACTTCCCAAAAGCCCTCCAGGCGCCCCGCGGCCACGTAGGCCAGGTCTAGGGCCGCTGCCCCCGGCCGCCGCACCAAAAGCCCCCGCCGGAGGGCCCGGGCGAAGTAGGTGAGGTTTTCGGGGTCCTTGGCCACGTCATAGGGGAAGCCCGTGGCGAGGAGGCTTCCCAAAAGCTCCGCCCGCTCCGTGACCCGGATGGGCCGCCCGTCCAGGTAGGCCCCCCCACCCCTTAGGGCGTAGAAGGTTTCCCCCCGGGCCGTGTCCCGCACCACCCCCACCTGGATGACCCCCTCCACCTCGAGGGCCAGGGAAACCCCGTAGAAGGGGAAGCCGTGGGCGTAGTTCACCGTGCCGTCCAGGGGGTCCACGATGAAGCGGAGGGCCTTCCCGCCCTCCCCTCCCCCCTCCTCCCCCAAGAACCCCGCCTCGGGGAAGCGGGAAAGGAGGAGGTTCTTGATGGCCTCCTCCGCCTCCCGGTCCGCCTGGGTCACCAGGTCCGTGGGGCCGGACTTGGTCCCCTGGGTGAAGCCCTTGGCCAAGTAGTAGGCGTGGATGCCTTGGGCCAGGGTCGCCGCCTGCAGGAGGGCCTCTAGATAGGGGTAAAAGGGATGGCCCTTCACGCCCCCATCATAAAGGGCCGCACCTGGGCGAAGAGGGCTTTGAGCCGCTCTGGGCTCTTCACCCCCGGCGCCTCCTCCACCCCGCTCGCCAGGTCTATGGCGTAGGGGCGGAGGGCCAGGGCTTGGGGAGCGTTTTCCGGGGTGATTCCCCCGGCCAGGATCACCCGCTTCCCCGTGGCCAGGAGGGGCTCGGCCCAAGCCCGGGGGTAGGCCTCCCCGCTTCCGGGCCGGGGGCTATCCAGGAGGAGGGCCCAGGCGGGGTACTCGGCCCAGGCGGCATCGGCGGGGCCTTGCAGGGAAAACGCCTTGATCACGGGATAAAAGCGCCCCACCGCCAAGGCCCACTCCGGGGGCTCCCTCCCGTGGAGCTGGGCCACCTGAAGCCCCGCCGCCTCCATGAGGCGGAGCACCTCCTCCGGGGCCTGGTCCCGGAAGACCCCCACCCGGACCACGAAGGGGCCCAAGGCTTTGGCCATCTCCCGAGCCTGCTCCGGGGAGACCTGCCGCTTGGAGCCCGGGGCCAAGACGAAGCCCAGGGCGTGGGCCCCGAGCGCCTCGGCCAGGAGGGCGTCCTCGAGGCGGGTGAGGCCGCAGATCTTCACCCGCACCATGCCCTAGCCGCACTTGGAGTAGCCGCAGGCCTGGCACTTGTAGCAACCTTCCTCCCGCACCAGGGCCTTCTCCCCACAGACCGGGCAAGGAAGGGCCCCGGGCAGGGCCAGGCCCCCTCCGGAAAGGCTCGGCAAGGGCTCCTCCGCCCCCACCATTCCCTTGAAGGCTTGGGGGATGGTTTCCAGAGCCACGGCGATGAGGTCGGCCTTGCTGGAGACGAGCCGGCCCTGGTAGGTGCCGTAAAGCCCCCCGTTGATGCCCCGGAGGGTGCGGACGATGGCCTCGGGGGGAACCCCGTACTGCAGGGCGATGGACACCACCCGGCCCAGGGCTTCGCTGTCGGCGTTGGCCTCGTCCCCCGCCTTGCCCGAGGTGAGGATCACCTCAATGGGCCTGTCCCCCAGGAGGTTCACCGTGACGAGGAAGCTCCGCTTGGTCCCTTCCGGGGAAAGGAGCTTGACCATGTCCGTGAAGCCCATGAGGCGGCCCGGGCGCTCGTAGACGGGGCCCCCTTCCCCCCGTTTGGCCTCCTGCCCTTGCGGCGCTTCGGCGGGTGCCTCCCGCCTCTCTTCCTTCACCTCCTTGTCCTCCTTCTTCACCGTGAGCACCTGGAACTCCCGGGAGCCATCCCGGTAGACGGTGATCCCCTTGCACCCCGTGCGGTAGGCCTCCGTGTAGGCCGCCTCCACGTCGGCCACCGTGGCCTCGTGGGGCAGGTTAATGGTGTTGTGGGAGATGATGCCGTTCACCACATAGCGGTGGACGTCTTCCACCTCTATGTCGTACATCTCCACCTCGCCCGCATCCTCCACCGCCACCACCCGGAAGGCCAGCACCTCCGTGGGCCAACCCAGCCGGTCCGCGGTGCGGTTGTACACGTGGGATACCCCCCTATCCCGCACCGATTTCAGGTTATTGTAGCCGGGGTGGTGTACCCCCACCCGGGTGGCCGCCAGAACCTCCTCGGGCACGAAAACCCTGTACTGCTTGTCCACCCGGGGAATGCGCTTGTGGCTTTCTATGGGCTCCACCAGCTCTTGAAGAGGGCCAGAAACCACCACCGAGTGGACGAAGTACGTCTCCCTAGGCGCCCTCACCTTCTTGCGGCCTTGGTACACCAAGGGCAGCCCGAAGCTGCGGGCCACCTCGGCAGCCTCGTAAGCAAGCCGGCGGCTCCTGCCCTCGTAAAGGATGAGGCCCTGGTCCTGGCGGGCGTACCCGTCCAAGGTCAACCCCCGGAGGAAGGCCAGCTTCTCCTCGGGGCTCCCCTGGAGGATCTGGGAGGGTACCCGCTTCTCCTTAGCTCCCTTGCCGATCAAGGCTTCCACATAGCGGGCCAAGCGCCTAGAAAGTAGGTAAACGTTACGCACCCCCGTGCGCTTGTCCAGGGTGGCCTTGGGCTCCGCGCCGAAGAGTTTGTAGGCCACATTCCGGAAAGCCGCCTCCACCTCTGGGCTCTTGGTGGCGATGCCCACAAAACCCGTGCGCTCCACCGTGGCCCCATCCGCCGCCAACATGCCCAGGAAAAGGGCCAACTCCGGGCTCATGCATTCCGGCAGAGGGAGGGCCTTGGCGTTGGTACGGCGGGGAAAGTCCAAGGGGATAGGAGCGCCCCCTGGGCCATGGGAAGGCACCAACTTCCCCAGCACGAGATCCCCCGGCTTCAGGTCCCGCATAAGGCGCCAACCTTCCGGAGTAAGGACGCGGTGGCTTTCCCAAGCCCCCACCAGCTCGGCGCCGTTGTCCAGGCGCACCCGAACCCCCCGCTTCTTCCCAGCAAAGTAGTGGGCGGTGATGCGGTAGCCTTCAGCCGTGTAAAGGCCCTCCACGGGAACAAAGGTGTCCTCGGGGTGAGGTGGGGCGATCTCTTCCACGGGGATAAGCCCACGAGAGGTAGGTATCAAGGTGCCCTTGGCAAGGCATTTGGAGAGGGAGTTCCCGGCGTACCCCTCGGCGTCAAAGGCCCGCTGCACCACCCCCTGCATGCGCACGTGGTCCAGGGGGTGGATGTCGTGGGCGCACAGGAAGACCTTGCGGATGGGCTCGGGCACGAAGGGGAGGTTCTGCACCGAGCCGTGCCCGTCCTTCTGGATCTCCTCAACGATCTTGTCCCAGTCCCACTTGCCGTCCTTCTCGTAGCCGGGGGCGGGCGGGAAGGCCTCCATGAGCTCCACGAAGAGGGGGTGGAGGAGGGGCTTGTACTCCCCGCCGATCCTGCGCCAGACGAAGGGGCTGAAGACGGGCTCAATCCCGCTACTGACCCCCATGAGCATGCTGGTGGTGCCCGTGGGGGCCACGGTGAGGACGGCCACGTTGCGCCGGGGCTTGATGCCCAGGGCCTCAAAGTACTCCCGGTGCTCTTGGTAGAGGGGGAAGGGCCCCCGCTCCTCGGCCAAGTCCTCCGAGGCCCTTATGGCCTCCTCCCGCATGGCGGAGAGGATCTCGTAGACCTTCTGCCGGGCCGCTTGGGAGTTGTAGGGAAGGCCCAAGCGGATGAGCATGTCGGCGAGGCCCATGACCCCAAGCCCGAGCCTGCGGAGCCTCTTGGCCGCCTCCTCGTTGTCTTTGAGGGCGAAGCGGTTCACGTCCAGGACGTTGTCCAGGAAGCGGATGGCGGTGCGCACGTCCTCCCTGAAGGCCTCCATCTGGAACTCCCCGTCCTTCACGTAAGCGGCGAGGTTCAGGGCGCCGAGGTCGCAGGGCTCGCCCACGGTGAGGGGGATTTCCCCGCAGTTGTGGCAGACCAAGCCGTTGGCGATGAGGCTATGGGTCACGGGCTCGGTGAGGTCGTACACGGGGGCTTCCCCCAGGGCCTCGAGGCGCTCCACCACCGCCACAAACGGCTTGCGGTAGCTCCCTCGAGGGCGGTCCTGGAGGTAGGCGCAAAGCCTCGCCTGCTTCTCCTCCTGCAAGAAGCCCACCACCTCGGCGAAGCGGTCCCGGCCTCTACCCCCAAGGATAAGCTCGTACTGCTCCGCCACAGGGTATTCCTTCAGTCCACCCCGCCCATCAGGCAAGGAGGTTTTACCCGCAGCACGGCGCCGGTAAATCTTGCCGAAGATGCCGAGGTTGAGGAGAAGGAGCTGCACATCCTGCAGCAACGCCAGGCTGGAGGAGGCCAATCGCACCGTGGCGTCCTTCTTGCCCGGGTTCAGCTGTACCGAGCCATCGGCGCTAAAGAGCCCCTGGAGGAAGCCCACCACCGCTTCCCGGGGAGCCCGGAAAAGGCTTTCAGGGACCCGCCTCTCCGTGGCCTTGGCCACCTTGACCCCAAGCGCCTGGAAGAACTCGGCGGGGATGCGCTTAAAGTGCAGGTGGTAGGTGTTGGAGGAGGTTTCCTGGAGGGTCCCTCCGCCCAACCAATCCCGAAGAAGGTCTACAAGCCAACCAAGCGCCTGGAAATCCTCCCGGGAGAAGTAAAAGCCCACCCCGTCTTCCCGCAGGTAGCCATCCCCCACAAGCCACCCCAAAGCCACGCCCAGCTCCCGGCTCCACTGGGTGGGAAGGTTGGCGTACTGTGCCCGCACATCGGCCCTTCCCGCCCCGCCCCGGCTCCCGGCGGTGGCCACCCGCTCCCGAACCACCGCCAAGGCGGGGGCTGGGAGGGCCACCTCCTTGGGGAAAAGGCCCTCCCCGCTTTGGACCAGGATCCGATCCCCTGGACGGAGACTCCCCACCTCCTGGTAGCCCAGAGGGGTAAGGACCGGGTGGTCGGGGGTAAGGGTGAGCTCCAGCCCCTCCCGCGTCCTCAGGCGGACCACCGGTTTCACCCCGGTGAAGAAGGCCTTGGCCGCCCGGCGCACCGTGGTGCCTTCGTGGGGCATGGGCCGGCCCACACCCCCAAACGGAGCGCGGTTGTCCGTGACCAGGAAAAAGCCTTCCGGCTTCTGCGCCAGTTCGGCGATGGGAACCAGGCCGTACTCCGTGGGCACCCGGGTAGAACCCACGAAACAGGGGTTGGTGGAACGTATCTGGTAGCGCTCCCCCAACCCCTTCAGGGCCGAAAGGGCGTTGACCCGGTCCACGAAGATGAGCCCCGGCTCCCCCGTGGCCCAGGCGTGCCAGGCGATCTCGTGCCAAAGCCAGCGGGCGGGTACCTTCCCCTCGTAAAGGGGGATGGCCTTGGCCCCGTCCTCCCGCTCGGGGAGCTCGGGCACCTTCCCGGTGTAGGGGCCCTCCAGGGGATAAGGGTAGTACTTGCCGGGGACCTCAATGGGGGTCACGGGCCAAAGGGCGTCCTGCTCCAAGGCCCGCATGAAGGCGTCGCTTACCAGGACGGAGATGTTGAAGGTGGAGATGTCCCCTTCCGCCTTCTCCCGGTCCAGGTCCTTGGCGGTGAGGAAGTCCAGGAGGTCGGGGTGCTCAATGGACAGGGTGGCCATGCCCGCGCCGCGGCGGGTGCCCCCCTGCCGCACCACCCGGAGCACGGGGGCGTAGACGTAGCGCAAGGTGGCCACGGGGCCCGCCTCCTCCGCCCCCAAGGCCGCCCACTCCAGGAAGTTGTCAAAGATCTCAAAGAGGAAGCTCACAGGGCCCGAGCTCGTTCCCCCGCTTCCCCGGATGGGGGCGCCCTCGGGCCGAAGGAGGGAGAAGTCCACGTGGGGCACAAGCCCCCGCCGGGCAAGGTCCGCCGCCTCCTTGGCGGCCTCCACGATGCCCCCCATGTCGTCGGGCACCCGGATGACGTCCCCCGGGGGCTCCTGGACCAGGGCCACCCCGTAGCGCTCCGCCAAGGCCTTTAGCTCAGGGGAAACCTCCCCGTAGACCACCCGGGCGAAGTTCTTCAGGGCGATCTCCTCCTTGGGGCCATCGGGGTTGATGGGGGGGCGCATGAGGCCGCGGATGAAGTCCTCCACGTCGGGGTGGCCTGCGGAAAGGTAGGCCACCCCCTGCACCGCCCGGCGCTTCCTCGTGCCCCGGGAGCGGTAGGGGTCCAGGTTCACCCCGTTCCCCCCGCCCACCTTGGTGACCAAGGCGAGCTTCTTGGCCACCTCCATGATGCCCGCGAAGCTTTCGGGGGGGTTTTCCGTGGCCCCTTGCACGAAGCAGTTGAGGAGGTTGCCGTGGGCGGTGCCGGCCCCGGCCAGGATGCGCCCGCCGGGGGAGAAGCGCTTGCTGCTCATGAGCTCAAAGAACTTCTCCTCCCAATAAGCCCGCTCCTCGGGCTTTTCCGGCTTGGCGATCTCCCGGGCCACCCGGCGGAACATGCCCAGAATATCCCCGTCCCCGGGCTGGAGATACTGGCGCTTGGCGATGGCTTGGGCGTGTTCGTCAAAGAAATAGCGCTCCATAACCCCTCCTAAATCCCCCCATATCTTGGGGCTTACGGCCTGAATGCTACTACTCCTTGAGTCTTCGTGGCAAGTGGGGGGGCTCACACTTCCCCCCCACCCAAACGAGGACGCCTAACCCTTCTCCACCTCCACCCGCACCTTGAAGTTGCCCCGGCGGGTGGAGCCCAAGACCTCCAGGAGCCTAAGGCTTCCTAGGCCCTCCGCCAGAAGGGTGTCCCCGGGACGCACCTCGTCCTTGGGGGAGGCCACCTTACCCCTTAGGCGCACCTTGCCCGCCTTCACCCCCTGGACGAAGTAGCTCCGGGAAACCCCGAAGCCCTTGGCCCCGAGAGCGTCCACCCTTAGGGAAGGCACCACCAAGGTGCGCGCCCCCTTGCTGGCCTTGAAGGCGGCCTCGGGGGCGGGGTGCAAGGCGTAGCCCGCCTCCAGGAGGGCCTTTTTCCCCTCGGGCAGGAGGGCCACCAAGTACCCTTCCTCCCAGGCCTCCACGTCCCCCATGGCCTCCCCCAGGTCCGGGGGCTCCTTCTCCAGGAAGTAGACCTCCACCGGGTCCGAAACGCCGGGCACCTCGGGGGGGTAGAGGACGGCCACCTTCCGCTCCGCCAGGGGAAAGCCGCCGAAGAAGGCCACCTTGAGCCCCTCCGCCTTCGCCTGGGCCTCCAGGAGGGCCTGGTCCTCCAGGTCCAAGAAGGCCGTGCGCACCACCCGCCCGCCCCGGGCCCGCTTGAGGTAGGCGGAAAGGTCCATCACCCCTCCCGCACGGCGAAGCTCAAGGTGGCGCTCGCCCGCTCCTCCCCTTCCACCAAAGCCTTCACCGCCACCTTGCCCAGGCCCCGGCGGAACAGGAGGAGCTCCCCTTCCAGGATGAGGGCGTCCCCCGGCACCACGGGCTTTTTAAAGCGGGCCTCCTCCACCCCCACCAGGAAGACGAGCCCCCCGGGCTTGAAGCCGGGCTGGCGGGCGATGGTGCCCACCGCCGCCTGGGCCATGGCCTCGAGGAGAAGCACCCCCGGCATGATGGGGTAGCCGGGGAAGTGCCCCTGGAAGTGAGGCTCGTTGAAGGTCACGTTCTTCAGGGCGCGGAAGCGCTTTTCGTCCGCCTCCAACACCCGGTCCACCAGGAGGAAGGGGTAGCGGTGGGGGAGGAGCTTGAGGATCTCCTGGATGTCCAACGGCCTCACCTCCTGAGGACGTCGTCGGAAGAGAGGATGGTGTCCTCGAGGACGTGGAGCATCTCCAAGGCCTTCCCCGTGCCCAAGGCCACGGCCTCAATGGGGTTTTCCGCCACCACCACCGGCACCCCCGTGGCCTCCTGCAAGGCCACGTCCAGGTTCTTGAGGAGCGCCCCGCCCCCAGTGAGGAGGATGCCCCGCTCGTAGATGTCCGAGGCCAGCTCGGGGGGCGTGGTCTCCAACACCCCCTTCACCCCCTGGAAGATCTTCTCCAAGGGCTCCTTGAGGGCCTCGGCCACGTCCTCCGCCGGGATCTCCGCGGTGCGGGGAAGGCCCGTGATGAGGTCACGGCCCCGAACCTCCGCCACCTCCCTCTCCTCTCCGGGCAGGAGCTTGGCCCGGCCGAGCTGGATCTTGAGCTCCTCGGCGGTGCGCTCGCCGATGAGGAGGTTGTACTTCTGGCGAATGTGGCGGATGATGGCCTGGTCCATCTCGTTCCCGGCGATGCGGAGGCTTTCCGAGCGGACAATCCCCCCCAAGGAGATGACGGCGATGTCGGTGGAGCCGCCCCCGATGTCCACCACCATGCTCCCCGTGGGCTCGGCCACGTTGATGCCCGCCCCGATGGCCGCCGCCAAGGGCTCCTCAATGAGGTAGACCTTCTGCGCCAAGGCGGAGACCGCCTGGACCACCGCCCGCCGCTCCACGTCCGTGACCCCAGAAGGTACCCCCACCATGACCCGGGGCTTGAAGAAGCGGCTCATGGGGGAAAGCACCTTCTGCAGGAAGAGAAGGAGCATCCTCTCCGTGAGGGCGTAGTCGGCGATCACCCCGTCCTTTAGGGGGCGCACGGCCACGATGTTGCCGGGGGTGCGCCCAAGCATGCGGTAGGCCTCCGCCCCCACCGCCTTCACTTCCCGCTTCCCTTGCACCACGGCGATCACCGAGGGCTCGCGGAGGACGATCCCCTTCCCCCGCACGTAGATGAGGACGCTGGCCGTCCCCAGGTCAATCCCGATGTCCTCGCCCCGAAGCATATCGCCCTATTCTAGCTCACCTGGCGTACTCCACCGCCCGGCTTTCCCGCACCACGGTCACCTGGACCTGCCCTGGGTAGTTCATCTCCCGCTCAATGCGGCTGGCGATCTCCCGGGCCAGGAGCACCGCCTTGGCGTCGGTGATCCTGTCCGGCTTGACGATGACCCGCACCTCCCTTCCCGCCTGCACGGCGAAGGCGGTCTCCACCCCGGGGAAGGAGAGGGCGATGCGCTCCAGGGCCTCGAGACGCTGGAGGTACTCCTCCAGGCTTTCCCGCCGGGCCCCCGGCCTGGCGGCGGAGAGGGCGTCGGCGGCGGCTACCAAGACGGCGTAGGTGGTTTCGGCGTTCTCCGGGTCGTGGTGGTGGGCGATGGCGTCAAGGACCTCCTTGGGCTCCCCGAAGCGCCGGGCCAGGGCGATGCCGATCTCCACGTGGCTCCCTTCCACCTCCCGGTCCACGCTCTTGCCGATGTCGTGGAGAAGCCCCGCCCGCTTGGCCAAGGCGGCGTCCAGGCCGAGCTCCGCCGCCATGATCCCCGCCAGGTGGGCCACCTGCACGGAGTGCTTGAGGACGTTTTGGCCGTAGCTGGAGCGGAAGTGGAGCCTGCCCAAAAGCTGGATGAGGCCGGGCTTGAGCCCCACCACCCCGGCCTCGAGGGCCGCCTCCTCCCCCCTTTCGTAGATGAAGGTCTTCATCTCCTGCTTGGCCTTCTCCACCACCTCCTCAATGCGGCTTGGGTGGATGCGCCCGTCCTTTAAGAGCTCCTCCAGGGCCATGCGGGCGATCTCCCGCCGCACGGGGTTGAAGGAGGAGAGGAGGACCGCCTCCGGGGTGTCGTCAATGATGAGGTCCACCCCCGTGAGGGCCTCAAAGGTGCGGATGTTCCGCCCCTCCCGGCCGATGATCCGGCCCTTCATGGCGTCGGAGGGGATGGGGACCACGGAAACCGCGAGCTGGGCGGCGGTTTCCGAGGCCTGGCGCTGCATGGCCTGGGCCAGGATCTTCTGCGCCTCCCGCCGGGCCTCGAGGCGGACCTTCTCCAAAGCGGCCCTCACCCTTTGGGCCTTTTCCTCCTCCAGCTCCTGGTCCAGCTTTTCCAGGATGAGCCTGCGCGCCTCCTCGGGGGAAAGGCCCGCCACCTGGTAAAGCCTTTTCTCTATTTCCTTCTCCCGCTCGGAAAGCCCCGCCTCCTTGGCCTTGAGGGCCGCTTCCTTTTGCGAGAGGGCCTCCTCCAGGGCGTCCAGCTTCAGGGCCCGGGCGTCCAAGGCCTCGCCCCGCTTGGAAAGCCTCTCCGCCTCCCGGCGAAGCTCCTCCCTTTCCTCCTTGAGGCGCTCCCGTTCCGCCTTGAGCTCCTCCTGCAAGGAGCGGAGCCGCTCCCTTTCCGCCTTGAGCTCCTCCCGCTCGGCCTTGAGGCGCTCCTCCGCCTCGGCGAAGCGCTTTTTCGCCTCCAGCTCATGCGCCTCCGTCCGGCGCTGGAGCTCGGCCTCCAGCTCCGCCTTCAGGGCCTTGGCCCGGGCCTCCGCCTCCTCCCTTAGGGCCTTGGCCTCGTGCCGGGCCGCCTCGAGGATCTCCTTGGCCTCCTTGCGGGCGGCCTCCAAGGCCACCTTCGCCTCCTCCCTGGCGGCGTCCAGGACCGCCTTCGCCTCCTCCCCCGCGCGATCCTCGCCCTTGCGCCTTAGGAAGAGGGCCGCGGA
Source organism: Thermus thalpophilus (assembly GCF_022760915.1). Classification (NCBI taxonomy): domain Bacteria; kingdom Thermotogati; phylum Deinococcota; class Deinococci; order Thermales; family Thermaceae; genus Thermus; species Thermus thalpophilus. The sequence goes on from NZ_JAKTNS010000012.1 coordinate 29,308, forward strand.
GAGGAGGAGGACCAGGGCCAAGAGCACCAGGTCCAGAAGGCTCATTCCTCCCCCTCTTCGCTGGCGGCCAAGACCACCTGGTCGGCCCGCTCCAGGACCTTGGCCCGGATCTCCTCCAGGAGCTCGGGCCGCTCCTTCAGGAAGTCCGCCGCCTTCTCCTTCCCCTGGCCCAGGCGGTGCTCCCCGTAGGAGAACCAGCTCCCCGCCTTCTCAATCACCCCGGCGGCCACGGCCACGTTCACCAGGTCCATGACCGGGTCAAAGCCCCTGCCGAAGTAGATCTCCAGCTCCGCCTCGCGGAAGGGCGGGGCCAGCTTGTTCTTCACCACCTTCACCTTCACCTTGATGCCCACCGCCTCGCTCCCCACCTTGATGGGCTGGCCGCTTTTGCGCACGTCCAGGCGCACGCTGGCGTAGAACTTGAGGGCCCGTCCCCCGGGGGTGGTTTCGGGGTTGCCGTACATCACCCCCACCTTCTCCCGCACCTGGTTGATGAAGATGGCGGCGGTGTTGCTCTTGGCCAGGACGGCGGTGAGCTTGCGCAGGGCCTGGCTCATGAGCCGGGCCTGGAGGCCCACGTGGGCGTCCCCCATGTCCCCCTCGATCTCCGCCTTGGGCACCAAGGCGGCCACGGAGTCCACCACGATCACGTCCACCGCCCCGGAGCGGGCGAGGAGCTCCACGATCTCCAGGGCCTGCTCCCCGGTGTCCGGCTGGGAGACCAGGAGATCTTCCACCTTCACCCCAAGCCGCGCGGCGTAGAGGGGGTCTAGGGCGTGCTCCGCGTCCACGAAGGCGGCCACACCCCCCTGCTTCTGCGCCTGGGCGATAATGGTGAGGGCCAAGGTGGTCTTGCCGCCGGACTCGGGGCCGTAGATCTCCACCACCCGGCCCCGGGGGATGCCCCCGATGCCCAAGGCCAGGTCCAGGCCCAAGGAGCCCGTGGGGATCACGTCCACCTGCTGCTTGGGCATCTCCCCAAGCCGCATCACCGCCCCCTTGCCGAACTCTTTTTCAATGGTCTTTAGGGCGTTCTCCAGCGCTTTCCTCTTGTTCTCGTCCATGCTCACCTCGCAGGGGAAATTTTTCCAAAATGGTGTAGACGGGCCCTTTGGGCCTGAGCTCCGAGCGCACCAGGGCGAACTCCGTCACCGGCCACTCCAGGCCGAAGACCACCGGGGGCACCCTGGGGGCAGGGGCCTTGCGCCGGGCCAGGGTGATGTGGGGCTTGAAGGGCTTGTCCCCCCCCGCCCTCAGGGCCTCCTCCCCCAAGGCCTCCGCCACCCCCGCCCTAAGGGCCTCCGCCAGGAGGGAAAACCCTTCCCCTTCCGCCTTGGCGAACCAGACCCGGGGGGTTCCCTCGTTGGGGAAGTAGCCCGTGCCCCGGATGCGGGCGGGGAAGGGGGCCTGCCGGCGCCCCAGGCGGTGGCCCAGGGCCACGAGGTCCTCCAGCTCCTCCTCCGGCCTTTCCCCCAGGAAGAGGAGGGTGAGGTGGAGCTGGTGGGGCGCCACCTCCTTCCAGCCCTTATAGCGGGACACCTTCCCCTGGGCCTCCACCAGGGCCCGCCGCACGTCCTCAGGGAGAAAAACCGCGTAGAAAAGCCTCATGTCACCAGAAGGGCCAAGGCGGCGTACACGCTCCTTAACCGCACCGCCTCCCGGTCCCCGGGAAAGCGGTAGCGCCTGGCCTCCGTCCCCGTGGGCCCCGCCAGGGCCACGTAAACCGTGCCCACGGGCTCGCCCTCGAGGGGCTCGGGCCCCGCCACCCCCGTGGTGGCCAGGGCGTAGGTGGCACCGAAAAGGGATCTTGCGGCTTCCGCCATGGCCTTGGCCGTCTCGGCGGAAACCGTTTTGGCGAGGAGCTCCTCGGGCACACCGAAGCGGGCCTTGGCCCCTACGGAATAGGATACCACGCCCCCCAGGTAGAAGCGGCTCGCCCCCGGCACCCGGGTGATCTCCGCCCCCAAAAGCCCCCCGGTGAGGCTTTCCATGGTGGCCAGGGTGGCCCCTTCCAGCTCCATCCGCCTCTTTACCGCCTCGGCCAGGGTCAAGTCCCCTTCGCCCCAGATCTCCCGGAGAAGTTTTTTCTTAATCCTTTCCGAAAGCTCCGCCACCCGGTCCTCCCGGCCCCGCACCACCACCTCCACCCCCTGGAGCTTGGGGTAGGTGCCCACCTCCACCTCCTCTTCCCGAACAAAGAGCTCCCCCAGCCGCTCCACGATCTCCGACTCCCCGATGCCCCAGGTCTTGAAGACCCGCTCGGCGTAGGGCCTTTGGGGAAGGGCGAGCCGGGGAAGCACCTCTTGCCACATGGGCCGCCACTCGGGGGGAGGCCCCGGGAGGAGGACGAGGTCCTTGCCCTCCTTGCGCACCCACCAGCCGGGTGCGGTGCCCACGGGGTTTTTGAGCCAGGTGGCGGAGGGGATCTTCAGGGCCTGCTTGCGGTTGGCCTCGGGCATGGCCCGCCCCCGGGCGCGGAAGAGGGCCTCAATCTCCGCCAAGACCTCCTCGTCCAGGCCTAGGGGCTCCCCCAGGGCCAAGGCCACCGCCTCCCGGGTCACGTCGTCCGGGGTGGGGCCGAGCCCCCCGGAGAGCACCACAAGCCGCGCCCGCTCCCAGGCGGCCCGCACCTCCCGGGCCAAGGGCTCGGGCTCGTCCGCCACCCTGAGGGTCCTTTCCACCTTCAGGGCGAAGGGCTTGAGGCTCCTTGCGATCTCCGCCGTGTTGGTGTCCAGGGTCTCCCCGTAAAGGAGCTCCGTGCCTACCCCGATGATCTCTGCCCGCTCCACGTCGCCTCCTCAAAGGGAAGGGGGACGAGGCGGTACCGCCCCCCGCCCCCTTCCACCTCGGCCCCGAAGGGCACCTCCTGCCGCACCACCCCGAGGCCCAAGGGGCCAAAGGGGGTGGCCTCGAGGCGCTTGAGCTCTCCTACCCGCTTCCCCGCCCAGGAGAGCTCCGCCGGCGCCTCCCCCGAGGCCAGGGCCCTTAGGCCCACCAGGCGGTAGGGCACCGCCTTGCCCTCGGTGCGGGCCATGATCTCCTGGCCCACGTAGCACCCCTTGCCGTAGTCCACCAGGGAGAGGAGGCCCACGCTCTGGGGTAGCTCCCCCCGGATATCGGAGAGGAGGGGAAGGCCCTTGAACAGGGTGTAAAGGGGGTAAAGCGCCAGGGGCCAAGCGCCCTCGGCGCTTTCCCCAATGGCCTCCCGCCCGTCGGCGTGGACCAAGCGGTAAAGGGGAAGCGCCAAAAGCTCCACCTGGTCAAAGACAATGTAGCGCTTGAGCCGTTGCGAAAGGCCCTCGAGGCTACCCCAAGGCGCAAGGAGGTAGCCCTCCGCGTGGGGGAACAGGGTCGCCGCCTCCTCTATCTGCCCCTTGTGGTTGAGGAAAAGGGCCCCCATGGGCCCGGAAAGCCGCCTCAGGTCGCGGGTGCACTGCCCCTGGAGGAAGGAAAAGGCGTCCGGCCCCCGCACCAAAAGCACGCCCGGGAAGGCGAAGAAGCCTTCCCCCGAAAGGGCCTTGGCCAAGAGGGCCTCCATGCCTTCCATTATTGACCAAAGGGTCAGGAAGGGGGAGAATGGCGGACGTGCGCTTTTTCTGGGGCTCCTTCCTCGCCCTTTTCCTGGTGGGGGTCATCGTGGCCCTGCCGGGGGCGGCCTTGCCCCTCTGGCGGGCCCGGTACGGGGTGGGCGAAGAGGTTTCCCTCTTCTTCACCGCCCTCCTCGTGGGCCTCCTCCTGGGGGTGCGCCTGGCGCAAGGGGAAAGGCGCCACCCCCTTTTCCCGGGAGCCCTCCTCCTGGTGGGGCTCGCCCTTTTCGGCGTGGCCTTCGCCCCGGGCTTTCCCTGGGTGGTGGCCCTGGCCTTCTTCCTGGGCCTCGGGGAAGGGACGATGAACGTCCACGGCAATAGCCTCGTGGGGGAGCTCTTCCCAGAAAGGCGGGTGGAGCTTTTAAACCGGGTGAACGTGGCCTTCGGCCTAGGAGCGGTGGCGACCCCCTTCGCCCTTACCTTCCTGCCCTATGGCCTCTTCCTCGCCCTGGCGGGGCTCCTCGCCCTCTTCGCCGCCCTTTTGGTCTGGGAGGCCCCCAAGGTGGCCCGCGCCTCCGGGGAGGCCTCAGGAAGGCTTTGGCCCTTCCTCCTGGCCGTGGCCCTGTACACCGGGCTAGAGGGCTCCTTGGCCACCTGGAACCGGGTCTGGTTGGAGGCCTTAGGCCACCCCACCGCCCTGGGTGGCTTGCTCCTTTCCCTCTACTGGTTCTTTTTGGCCCTGGGAAGGCTCGCCCTGGCGAAGCGGGTGGCGCAAAGGCCCCTTTTTTCCCTCCAAGCCCTCCTCCTGGGGGTGATGGGGCTTCTCGCCCTCAACCTCCTCCCCCCCACCGCCCTCCTCTTTCCCCTGACGGGCTTCCTCCTCGGGCCCCTCTTCTCCACCCTCTTCGCCCTGGTGCAGGCCCGCTTTGGGCACAAGGCCCTGGGGGGGCTCATGTACGCCGGGGCGGCGGGGAGCACCCTGATCCCCGCCCTCTTCGCCCTTTTGCCCCAAGGAGGGATTCCCCTCGGGCTTTTGGCCCTGGCGGGGGCGATTTTCCTCCTCCTTCAGGGCTTGGCGCGGAGGGAAGCCCATGCCTAAGGCCCTCCTCTTTGACCTGGACGGCACCTTGGCGGACACCGACCCCCTTCACCTTTTGGCCTGGCAGGAGGCGCTTAGGCCCTTTGGCCTCGCCGTGGACCCTGCTTTTTACCGCGAGCGCATCTCCGGCCGGCTCAACCCGGAGATCGTGGAAGATCTCCTGGGCTTAAAAGGAGAAGAGGCGCAGAGGCTCATCGCGGCCAAGGAGGCCCGCTTCCGGGAGCTCGCCCAGGGGCTAAAGCCCACCCCCGGGCTCCACGAGCTCCTGAAAAGGGCCGAGGAAAAAGGCCTCACCTGGGGCGTGGTCACCAACGCTCCCCGGGAAAACGCCCACCACGTGTTAAAGGCCCTCGGGCTAAGCCCGCCCCTCCTGGTCCTCGCCGAGGAGGTGGGCCGGGGCAAGCCCGACCCCCTGCCCTACCGGGTGGCCCTAGGGCGCCTGGGGGTGGCCCCGGAGGAAGCCCTCGCCTTTGAGGACTCCCCTTCCGGGGTAAAAAGCGCCGCAGGGGCTGGCATCCCCACCTACGCCCTCCTCACGGGGCATGGGGCGGAAAGCCTCCTGGAGGCGGGGGCCAAGGGGGTGCTCCGGGACTTCCAGGAGGCGCTAGACCTCCTTTAGGGCGTACCGGGCGAAGGCCGCCTCGTCAAAGCGGCCTTCCACCAGGTCATCCCAGTAGAGCCACCCCTCCCGGAAGGCGGGGAAGGGGAAGAAGCCGCCCTCCGCCTTCAGGTGGAAGGCGAGCTCGGAGGGCTCTGTCACCCCCTGTTGGAAGGCGAGGAGGGCGGACTGGTAGGCGCCAAAGGAGCTTTGCGCCTGGCTTCCCACCATGGCCCGCTTGCCCTTCTCCCGGGCTAAGGCCAGCATCTCCAGGGTCCAGGTGATGCCGGTGCGGGCGGGCTTGAGGTTGAGGACGTCAAAGGTGTCCAAGAGGAGTTCCCGCCGCAGGTCCCTCGGGGTCATGGCGGAATCGTCGGCGATGAGGGGGAGGATCTTCCTTTCCCTAAGGCGCCTCCTCGCCTCCACCTCCTCCCGGGGCAAGGGCTCTTCCACGTAGAGGAGGCCGAGCTCCTTCCAGGCGGCGAGGTAGCGCTCCGCCTCCCCCGGGGCGAGGGCCTCGTTGGCGTCGGCGTAGAGGTCCACGTCGGGGAAGGCCTCCTTGAGGCGGGTGAGAAGCGCCGTGTCCCCCTTTAGGTCCCGCCCCACCTTCACCTTGAAGACCCTAACCCCCGCCCCGTAGGCCATGCGGGCGTCCTCCAGGACCTCCTCCTCTTTTCCCAGGCCCAGGATGTAGGCCACCCGCACCCGGTGCTTGGCGGGCTTCAGGACCTGGTGGAGCTCCTCCCCCTCGCTCCGGGCCCAGGCCTCCCAGATGGCGGTGTCCAAGGCCCCTTTCAGGCCGTAGTTGAAGGGAAAGGCTTCCAAGACGGCCCGGATGGCCTCCTGGTCGTCCGCCTCGAGGCCCTTAAGCCGAGGCCAGAGGTAGCGAAGCCCGGCCTCCACGCTTCCCAAGGTCTCCCCGTAGATGGTGGGCCTTATGGCCACCTCCGCCCGGCCCAGGGAGCCATCGGAAAGCTCCACCTCCAAAAGGGCGTGCTCCAAAGCCCCTAGCTCCGAGGCCTTGCCCCAGCGCAAGGGGGCCTTTAGGGGGATGCGGAACGGGATGAGGCGGAAGTCCTTCAGGGTCGGCATGAGGCTCATTCTAAAAGGCCCTGGTCCCGGAGGAAGGCCCGCACCGCCCGCGCCTCCTCCTCGGGGGAGAGGGCCTCGGTGTCCAGGAGGAGGGCCCGGGGGTGGCCTTTTAAGAGGCGCAAGGGGCCCTCGGGGTCATAGTTCTTCTTCTCCTCGGCCACGATCTTCAGCTTGGCCAAGACCTCCTCCGGGGGGGCAAGGGCCAAGGCCTCCTCCAGCTCCCCTGGGGCGAGCACCCCTCGGGCAAGCTCCCTAAGCGCTTGGAGCTCCCCTTCCGCTAGGGCCACCCGGTCAAAGGCGTCCTGGCGGGAAAGAAGGCGCTTGAGCCGGGTGGCCTCCCGGGCGTGGAGGAGGACGAAGCGGGCGTGGGGCAGGTGCTCCAGGGCGAAGGCCACCTCCTTTTCTCCCCGCAGGCCGTCAAAGAGGAGGGGGCCCTTGGCCTCCACGTACCCCCGGGCCAGGACCTCCGCCACCCCCCCGGGGAACTCCTCCCGGAAAAGCCGGGTGTAGCGGAAGCGCTCCTCCCGGGGAAGGGGGGGCTTGGCCCCGTAGCGGGGGAGGATGTGGCGGTCCACGAGTTCCCGGCGGTCGGGAAGCCGGGGAAGCGCCAAGGCCTCCACCAGGGTGCTCTTCCCCACCCCGGTGAGGCCCACCAGGACCAGAAGGGGCACCTCCTTGGCGGGAAGGTAGCCTTCTTGAGGCTCCAGGGAAAAGGCCGCCTGCATGGGCCCATGCTACCTGGTAGGATGGGGGGGATATGAAGCGGCTTTTGGCTTTGCTCTTCCTCCTGGGCTTGGCCTTGGCCCAGGCCCCGGCCTACCCAGAAAACACCCTAGGCGTGGGCTACGCCCCGGACAAGGGAGCCTACCTGCAAGGAAGCCTCCTCCTCCCCTTTAGCCCCTTGGGGATTGACACTGGGCTAGACGCCGAGGCCCTCCTCTCGCCAAGCCCCGAGGTCTACGCCCTCCTCAAGGCCAACCTCTTCCCTGGGCTCGTGCTTGGGGACTTCTATACCTCCCTTGGCCTTGGGCTTGACCTGCGCTACCCGTTGGGGGCCCACGTGGGCCCGGTGGCGAGCCTGGAGCTTCCCGGCGGGGCCCTTTCCGGCACCTTGGGCCTCGGGTACCAGACGGGAAGCGGGCTGCACCTGGCCTGGGGCCTGGGGCTCCGGCTTTACCTGGAGCCCCTTGCCCTCGAGGCCGCCACCTCAGACCGCTTCCCCTTCCGCCTAAGCCTCCTCTACCTCTTCTAGCGTGCGCCGCCTGCCCTTAGTCCTCTTCTCCCTCCCCGCCCTCCTCACCCTGGGGGTCTTCGTCCTCTACCCCTTTTTGGACGTGATCCGCTTCTCCACCTGGGAGTGGTCGGGGCTTTCCGAGCCCAAGCCCGTGGGGCTTAAAAACTACCAGGACCTCCTGAAGGACCCCGCCTTCTGGAATAGCCTCTGGGTAACCCTTAAGTTCATGCTCCTCGCCCTGCCCCTTTTCGTGGGGCTTTCCCTAGCCCTGGCGGTGGCCCTGGAGGGGATGCCTTACGAGCGCTTCGCCAAGAGCCTCCTCTTCCTACCCGGCCTCGTCACCCTGGGCGGGGCCACCCTGAGTTGGTACACCCTCTTCACCCCGGAATACGGGGCCCTGGCCCAGTTCCTCCCCATCCCCCCCTGGGACCGGGAGGGGTTCTGGGCCCTGGTCATGGTGGTCCTCTTCACCCTCTGGCGGCACCTGGGCTACGGGGTCCTGGTGGCCTCGGCAAGGCTCAAGGCCATCCCCAAAACCCTCCTGGAAGCCGCCTACGTGGACGGGGCGGGGCCCTGGGAGGCCTTCCGCCACGTGGTCCTTCCCCTCATGCGCCCGGCGGTGGCCTTCTTGGTGGTGGTGGGGACCATCCTCTCCCTCCAGTCCTACGCCGCCGTCTTCCTCCTCACCCGGGGCGGGCCCTACGGGGCCACCCGGGTCCTGGGCTACTACCTCTACGAGGCGGGGTTTGAGAACTTCCGCTTAGGCTACGCCGCCGCCGTCACCGTGGTCATCCTCCTCCTCACCCTGCTCTTCGCCTACGCCCAGCTAAGGCTCCTCCGCTACGGGGAGGAGTAGCGGTGGCGGGCGAGGTCCCGAAGGTGCCCGGCGAAGTCGGTGTTGAGGAAAAGCTTCCCTCGGGCGTGGAAGAAGTAAAGGTAGGGGCGGCCCTGGGCGTCCTGGCGGATGGGGTTTAGGACAGCGAGGAGGGCCGCTCGCCCCGGGTTGCCGATGGGGCCTGGGGGAAGGCCCTTGTAGCGGTAGGTGTTGTAGGGGGAGTCCACGGCGAAATCCCCCGCGGGGCGGGAAAGCTCGGGGAGGCGCTTGCCCAGGGCGTAGGCCACGGTGGGGTCGGCCTGGAGGGGCATCCCCCGTTCCAGGCGGTTGAGGAAGACCCCGGCGATGTAGGGCATCTCCGCCTCGCTCCCCGCCTCCGCCTGCACGATGGAGGCCAGGGTCACCCAGGCGTGGACGGAAAGGTCCTGTTCGGCCAGCAGGGCCCGCACCGGGGGGGTGAGCTCCGCCTCAAAGCGGCGGAGCAGGGCCCGCACCACCTCCTCCGGGGTGGCGAGGAGGTCAAAGGTGTAGGTGGCGGGGAAGAGGTAGCCCTCCAGGGTCCTCCCCTCCACGTAAGGGGGCTTGAGGGGCCCGGGGTTTTCCACGAGGCGGAGGAAACCCTCCCCATCCAACCCCGCTTGGGAGAGCCTCTGGGCGTAATCCTTGGCCCTTTGCCCCTCGGGGAAGGTGAGGGTGAGGGTCAGGGGCTTCTCCCCCCCGGTGAGGGCGCGGGCCAGGCGGAAGGCCCCTTCCCCCTTAAGGCGGTAAACTCCCGGCACCAAGCGCCTTTCCCGCCCGGAAAAGCGCAAATAGGCGGAAAAGAGGTAGCCCGAGCGCAAGAGCCCCGCCTCCTCCAAAATCCGCGCCACCTCCGCCCCCTTGGCCCCCCGGGGGATGCGCACCACCGCCTCCTTCCCCGTGGGCCCCAAGAGCCAAAGGGCGTAGGCCAGGAGGAGGGCGAAGGTGAGAAAAAGGGCCAAAACCCCCCGCCAGAGCCACTTCCTAGAGCCTTCGGGCAAGGTAGTCCTCCAGCAAGACCACGGCCGCCAGCTCGTCCAGCTTCCCCTTCTCCCGGCGCAGGCGCTTGGGGGCGTGTTGGAGCCGCCTTTGGGCGAGCTTGGTGGTGAAGCGCTCGTCCCAAAGCTCCACCTCCACCCCCCGCGCCCTTAAGGCCTCCACCAGGGGAAGGACCCGCTTGGCCTGGGCGCTTTCCTTGAGGTCAGTGCGCAAGGGTAGGCCCACCAAAAGCTTCCCTAAGCCCTCCCGCCGCACGAAGTCCAGGATGGCCTCGAGGTCCGCCTCGAGGCCCCTCCGCACCAGGTACCCCCGGCCGAAGGCGAAGGGGCTTCCCTCCTCCCCCACCGCCAGGCCGATGCGGGCCTCCCCCACGTCAAGCGCGCCCACCCGCATAGGCTGACCGGTCCGCCAGGACCACCCCAAGGTAGAGGAGGGCCACCCCGAGGGCCCGCCCGAGCTCCTCCAGGCCCACCACCCCCAACCGGTTGAGGGTGCTGGTGGAGGCCAGGACCAAGGCGGCCACGAAGATGAGGGCCGTGCCTTGGGCCCGCAAGGGGTTTCGCCGCCAGAAGAGGAGGGTGGTGTACAGGGCCACCCCAGCCAGGAGCAGGGTGCCCAGGAGGTTAAAGGGGATGGTCCAAAGCCGGGGGGAAGTAAGGCTTGGCTCGGGAAAGGCCTTCCCCGAGGGGGCGTGGGGGGTGGGGAGGGCGCTTAGGTCCAAGGGGGCCGAGAGGACCAAGTGGAGCCCGTAAAGGATGAAGGGGCTCAGGAGAAGGAGGAGGCCCCGGGCCGCCCGGGGGTTGAGGAGGGCCAGGCTCCCCAGGCCCAGGAAGGTCACCCCGTGCATGGCCCCGGCCAGGTACCAAAGGCGGTACAGCGCAGGGGTCCAGGCCCCCAGGAGGCGGGCCAGAAGCTCGGCGGAAACCCCCAGGGCGAAAAGCAGCAGGCCGAGGCTGTAGAGGGCGTTGTGGAGGGAGGGGCGCTTGCGGTAACGCCCCCAGGTGAGGGCGAAAAGGCCCCAGGAAAGAGCCACGGCCAAGGCGCTCAGGAGTTCGGCCATGGGCTTATCCTAACCCCTTTAGGGGAGGAGTTCGGGCAAGGCTTCCTTGGCCCGCGCGGGGTCCAGCCCCGCCCCCTGGGCCAAGGCCCCCTTGCCGCCCCCCCGGCCCCCCGCCCTTTCCGTGAGGGCGCGGAAGAGGCTTCCCGCCTCGAGGCCCCGCTCCTGGGCCCGCTTGGAAAGCTTTAGGGCCGCACGCCCCCCGGAGAGGACCAGGGCGAGGTCGGCCCCCCGCTCCACCAGCTCATCCGCCGCCTGGCGCAGGGCCTCCCCGTCCAGCCCCGACATCTCCACCACGGCGTAGCGGAGGCCGCCCTTTTCCAAAAGGGCCACCTCCTTCTTGAGCTCCACCTGCACCAGCCGCGCCTTAAGGCTTTCCACCTCCCTTTCCTTGGCCTTAAGCTCGGCGAAGAGCTTCTCCAGCCGCTCCTCCAGGGCGCTTTCCCCGGCGGAAAGCCTCTCGGCGAGGGCCTTCAGGCGGTTTAGGGCGCCCCGGGCGAAGCGGATGGCCGCCTCCCCCGCCACCGCCTCCACCCGGCGCACCCCGGCGGAAACCGCCTCCTCCTTGGCGATGAGGAAGGCCCCGATCTCCCCGGTGCGGCGCACGTGGGTGCCACCGCAGAGCTCCTTGGACTCCAGGCCCGGCAAGGGACTCCCCTCCACCCGCACCACCCGGACCACCTCCCCGTACTTCTCCCCGAAGAGGGCCATGGCCCCCTCCTTCCGGGCCTCCTCCAGGGGCATGTAGCGCCAGGTGACGGGGAAGTCCGCCATGATCCAGCGGTTGACGAGGAGCTCTATGCGCGCAAGCTCCTCCGGGGCCAAGGGCTCGGGGTGGGTGAAGTCAAAACGGAGCCGGTCCGGGGCCACCAGGCTTCCCGCCTGGCGAACGTGGGGGCCGAGGACGGCCCTAAGGGCGGCGTGGAGGAGGTGGGTGGCGGTGTGGTGGCGCTCGGTGTCGCGCCTTTTGGGGTCCACCACCGCCCGCACCCTCTCCCCCACCCTAAGGATGCCCTCCTCCACCTTGGCCTTGTGGAGGAAGATGCCCCTGTCCGTCTTCTGGGTGGTCTCCACCCAGGCCCTACCCCCGGGCCACTCCAACAGGCCGAAGTCCCCGATCTGCCCGCCCCCTTCGGCGTAGAAGGGGGTCTTGTCCAGGACCACCTGGACCTCGGTCCCGGGGCCCGCCTCCTCGAGGCTCTGGTCCCCGGCGAGGAGGGCCAAGACCTCGGCCTCGGCCTCGAGGGTGCCGTAGCCCAAAAACTCCGTGGCCCCCCGCTCGGCGTAAAGCTCCTCCAGGACCTGGGCGCTTTTCTTGAAGATCTCCCGCTCAAAGGCCATGGCGGCCCGGGAGCGCTCCTGCTGCTCCTCCAGGGCCCGCTGGAAGCCCTCGGTGTCCACGCCATAGCCCCGCTCGGCGGCGATCTCCACCGTGAGGTCCAACGGGAAGCCGTAGGTGTCGTAAAGGCGGAAGGCCTCCTCCCCAGGAAGCGCCTCCCCCGGCTTGAGCCCGGAGAGGAGGAGGTCTAGGCGCTTCAAGCCCCCTTCCAGGGTTTCCAGGAAGCGCTCCTCCTCGAGGCGGACCTGCTTCTCCACCGAGGGGAGGTTTTCCCGCATCTCCGGGTAGAAGTCGCCCAAAAGCTCCGCCACCAAGGGGGCGAGCTTGTACAGGAAGGGCTCGGAAAGCCCGAGCAGGTAGCCGTGCCGCAGGGCCCGGCGGAGGAGGCGGCGGATCACGTAGCCCCGCCCCGTGTTGGAGAAGGTCACCCCGTCGGCCAAGGCGGCGACCACGGCCCGCACGTGGTCGGCGATGACCCGGTGGCTCACGCTCCTTTTCCCCTCGTAGGGCCTGCCGCTCCACAGGGCCACCCGCTCAATGAGGGGGAAGAAGGTGTCGGTGCGGTAGAAGTCCTCCACGTCCTGGAGGATGGCCGCCACCCGGTAAAGGCCCATGCCCGTGTCTATGTTCTTCTGGGGCAGGGGCTTGAGGATGCCGGGGCCGGGGATGGGGCCTTGGCGGTCGTACTGGGTGAAGACCAGGTTCCAGATCTCCACGAAGCGGTCCCCGCTTCCCGTGTTGGGCCCCGTCTCGTCCGGGGTGCCGAAGGCCGGACCCCGGTCGTAGAAGATCTCCGAGCAGGGGCCGCTGGGCCCGTTGGGCCCGTGGGTGATGGCCCCGCCCGGCCAGTAGTTCTCGTCCTCGCCGAAGCGGCCGATCCTTTCCTCGGGCACCCCCACCAGGTCGCGCCAGATGGCGTAGGCCTCGTCGTCGTCCTCGTACACCGTGACCCAAAGGCGGTTCGGGTCCAGCTTGAGGTGCTCCGTGAGGAACTCCCAGGCCCAGAGGATGGCCTCCTTTTTGAAGTAATCCCCGAAGGAGAAGTTCCCCAGCATCTCAAAGTAGGTGTTGTGCCGAGAGGTGCGGCCCACGTTCTCAATGTCCCCCACCCGGAGGCACTCCTGGCAGGTGGTGATCCTGCGCCACTCCTTGCCCCCGAAGATGGGCCTGGCTCCCAGGAAGTAGGGCTTTAGGGGGGCCATGCCCGCGGAGGTGAAGAGGAGGGAGGGGTCGTTCTCGGGGATGAGGCTAAAGGAAGGCAGGCGCAAATGGCCCTTGCCCTCAAAGAAAGATAGGTACTTCTCGCGGATCTCCGCCGTGCGCATGCCTTTGATTATAGGACCGCCAAGGCCACCTCCTCGCCCTCGGGCAGGAGGAAGGCCCTAACCCCGTCGGTGCCGAAGATGACGTAGGGCACCCGCCAGCGGGCCTCCCGGACGTCCGTGGGGCTCGGGAAGGCGGGGCCATGGGGGTGGGAGTGGTAGATGGCCAGGAGGCTCAGGCCCTGGCCCTCCAGCGCCTTCAGGGCCTTCAGGAGGGCTAAAGGCTCCGCCAGGTAGGCCGTGAGGGGGTGGGGATGGGCGTTGGGGAGGGGGATGACCCTCTCCACCTCCCGCCTGCCCGCCCAAAGCCCCACCCCTTCCCGGGGGGCCTCCCGCAGGAGGTGGGCCCGGGTTTCCTCCAGAAGCCTTCTGGGCACGTAGAGAACTTGGGACAATCGCCCCCTCCTTGGCCCTATACTATGGGCACCAAGAAGGAGGGACCATGATCCGTACCCTTGCCCTGGTGGGCCACGCGGGAAGCGGCAAGACCACGCTAACGGAAGCGCTCCTCTACCACACGGGGGCCAAGGAGCGGATGGGCCGGGTGGAGGAGGGCACCACCACCACGGACTACACCCCCGAGGCCAAGCTCCACCGCACCACGGTGCGCACCGGGGTGGCCCCCTTGCGCTACAAGGACCACCGCATCTTCCTCCTGGACGCCCCCGGCTACGGGGACTTCGTGGGGGAGATCCGGGGGGCCTTGGAGGCGGCGGACGCCGCCTTGGTGGCGGTGTCCGCGGAAAGCGGGGTCCAGGTGGGGACGGAAAGGGCCTGGACCGTGGCCGAGCGCCTGGGCCTGCCCCGGATGGTGGTGGTGACCAAACTGGACAAGGGCGGGGACTACTACGCCCTTCTGGAGGACCTCCGGGCCACCCTGGGCCCCATCCTCCCCATTGACCTGCCCCTTTACGAGGGGGGGCGTTGGGTGGGGCTTATAGACGTCTTCCACGGCAAGGCCTACCGCCTCGAGGGGAGCAAGGAGGTGGAGGTGCCCCTGCCCGAGGCGGAGAAGGCCCGGGCGGAGCGCTTCCGCCAGGAGGTCCTGGAGGCCATCGTGGAAACGGACGAGGGCCTTTTGGAGAAGTACCTGGAAGGGGAGGAGGTCACGGGGGAGGCCCTGGAAAAGGCCTTCCACGAGGCGGTGCGGCGGGGGCTCCTTTACCCCGTGGCCCTGGCCTCGGGGGAGACGGGCATCGGCGTCCTCCCCCTTCTGGACCTGATCCTGGAGGCCTTCCCTTCCCCCGAGGAGCGCTTCGGGGAAGGCCCCCCTTTGGCCAAGGTCTTCAAGGTGCAGGTGGACCCCTTCATGGGCCAGGTGGCCTACGTCCGCCTCTACCGGGGAAGGCTCAAGCCCGGGGACACCCTGCAAAGCGAGGCGGGGACGGTGCGCCTCCCCCACCTCTACGTGCCCATGGGCAAGGACCTTTTGGAGGTGGAAGAGGCGGAGGCGGGGTACATCCTGGGCCTGCCCAAGGCGGACACCCTCCACCGGGGCATGATCCTTTGGCAAGGGGAAAAGCCCGAAAGCGAGGCCGTGCCCTTCGCCCGCCTGCCCGAACCCAACGTCCCCGTGGCCCTTTACCCCAAGGGGCGCACGGACGAGGCCAAGCTGGGGGAGGCCTTAAGGAAGCTTTTGGAAGAGGACCCAAGCCTCAAGTTGGAAAGGCAGGAGGAAACCGGGGAGTTCCTCTTATGGGGGCATGGGGAGCTCCACCTCACCACCGCCAAGGAGCGCCTGGCCGACTACGGGGTGGAGGTGGAGTTCTCCGTGCCCAAGGTGCCCTACCGGGAAACCATCCGCAAGGTGGCGGAGGGGCAGGGCAAGTACAAGAAGCAGACGGGCGGGCACGGCCAGTACGGGGACGTGTGGCTCAGGTTGGAGCCCGCCCCCGAGTACAGCTTTGAGTGGCGCATCACCGGGGGGGTCATCCCCAGCA
This sequence comes from Thermus thalpophilus, assembly GCF_022760915.1. Lineage (NCBI taxonomy): Bacteria > Thermotogati > Deinococcota > Deinococci > Thermales > Thermaceae > Thermus > Thermus thalpophilus. The sequence continues at coordinate 44,368 of NZ_JAKTNS010000012.1, forward strand.
AGTACCAGGAGGCCATTGAGGAGGGGATCCTCGAGGCCGCCAAAAAGGGGGTCCTGGCGGGCTACCCGGTGATGGGCTTCAAGGCCATCGTCTATAACGGCTCCTACCACGAGGTGGACTCCTCCGACCTGGCCTTCCAGATCGCCGCCAGTCTGGCCTTCAAAAAGGTGATGGCGGAGGCGAGCCCGGTCCTCTTGGAGCCCATCTACCAGATCAAGGTCCTAGCCCCCCAGGAGCGCGTCGGGGACATCCTCTCCGACCTCCAGGCCCGTAGGGGCCGCATCCTGGGCATGGAGCAGGAGGGGGCCTTGAGCGCCGTGCGGGCCGAGGTGCCCTTGGCCGAGGTGCTGGAGTACTACAAGACCCTGCCGGGCCTCACCGGGGGGGCCGGGGCCTACACCCTGGAGTTCAGCCACTACGCCGAGGTACCCCCGCACCTGGCGCAAAAGATCGTCCAGGAGCGCCGGGCCCAGGAGGGGTAGTGGAGGCGCTTTTCCGCCTCAAGGAGGCCCTGAACCAAACCCTCTTCGGCCAGGAGGAGGCCATCGAGGCCCTGTTGGCCACCCTCCTGGCCCGGGGGCACGCCCTATTGGAAGGGACGCCGGGCCTGGGCAAAACCCTCCTGGCGGAAGCCTTCGCCAAGGGAAGCGGCCTCTCCTACAAGCGCATCCAGTTCACCCCGGACCTCCTCCCCCAGGACCTCACGGGGAGCGAGATCTTCCGCGAGGGGGGCTTCGTCTTCGTCAAAGGCCCCCTCTTCGCCCAGGTGGTGCTGGCGGACGAGATCAACCGGGCCCCGCCCAAGGTGCAGTCGGCCCTCCTCGAGGCCATGCAGGAGCGGGCCGTGACGGCAGGGGGGGTGCGCCACCCCTTGCCCGAACCCTTCTTCGTCATCGCCACGCAAAACCCCCTGGAGCTGGAGGGCACCTACCCTCTGCCCGAGGCCCAGCTGGACCGCTTCACCGCCAAAATCCCCTTCCGCCCCCCCAGGCGGGAGGTGTGGCTCCGGATCCTCACCGAGGAGCCCAAGCTCCCCGAGCCCCAGGCGGTGGACCTCCTCCAGGGGCAAAAGGAGGCCAGGGAGGTGCGGGTGGCCAAGGCGGCCCTAGAGACCATCACCCACGTGGCCTTCCTGACCCAGGAGGACAAGCGGCTCCGCATGGGGCTTTCCCCCCGGGGGGCCAAGGCCTGGCTGGCCTTGGCCAAGGCCCTGGCCTACCTGCGGGGGAAACCCTTGGTAGACTGGAAAGAACTCAAAGACGCCGCCTACCTAGCCCTTCCCCACCGCCTCTTCCTCACGGAGGAGGCCCTCTACGAGGGGGAAACGGCGGAAGGGGTGATGCGGGAGGTTTTGCGGAAGGGAGGAGTGCCATGAGGTGGGTGCGGTTTTTCCACGAGGTGGGCCTGGAGGACGTCCCCTTGGTGGGGGGCAAGAACGCCTCCTTGGGGGAGATGATCCGGGAGCTTTCCCCCTTGGGGGTGAAGGTCCCCGGCGGCTTCGCCACCACCAGCGAGGCCTACTGGTACTTTTTGGAAACAAACGGCCTGAAGCAGGCTATCGCCCAGGAGCTCACAGGCCTGGACGTGGAAGACCCCAAGGCCCTTCAAGGGGCAAGCCGCCGCCTCCGGAACCTGATCCTCAAAGGGGAATACCCCCCGGACCTTCGGGAGGAGATCCTTTCCGCCTACCGCCAGCTTTCCCAGGAGGCGGGGGAGGAGGAGATCCCCGTGGCGGTGCGCTCCAGCGCCACCGCCGAGGACCTGCCCACGGCCAGCTTCGCCGGGCAGCAGGAAAGCTACCTTTACGTCCAGGGGGAGGAGGACCTCCTCCAGCACGTGAAGCAGGCCATGGCCAGCCTCTTCACCGCCCGGGCCATCAGCTACCGGGCCCACATGGGCTTTGACCACCTGAAGGTGGCCCTCTCCGTGGGGGTGCAGCGCATGGTGCGGGCGGACACCGCCACGAGCGGGGTCATCTTCACCCTGGACCCGGACACGGGCCACCGGGGCTTCGTCTACCTCACCGCCATCTGGGGCCTGGGGGAGAACATCGTCCAGGGGCGGGTGGTCCCGGACGGCTACTACGTGCACAAGGAGGCCCTGAAGGCGGGGTACAAGGCCCTCGTGTACAAGCGCCTGGGGACCAAGGAGCTCACCCTGGTCTTTGATCCCAAGGAAGGCCGCCTGAAAAACCGCCCCACGCCCCCCTACCTGCGCAACCAGTTCGCCCTGAAGGACGAGGAGGCCCTGCGACTGGCCGACTGGTCCTTGAAGATTGAGGAGCACTACTCCAAGAAGCGGGGCGCCCCCACCCCCATGGACATTGAGTGGGCCAAGGACGGGCCCACGGGGGAGCTCTTCATCCTCCAGGCCCGCCCCGAGACCGTGCACGCGCAAAAGAGCCCGGTGCTTCGGGTTTATCGGCTCCTGGCACGGGGGGAGGTGGTGGCGGAAGGCCTGGCGGTGGGGGAGGCCATCGCCACCGGGCGGGCCCGCATCCTCAAGGACCCCAAGGAGATGGACCGCTTCCAGGAGGGTGAGGTCCTGGTCACGGAAACCACCAACCCCGACTGGGAGCCCATCATGAAGAAGGCGGCGGCCATCGTCACGGAAAGGGGCGGGCGCACCTCCCACGCCGCCATCGTGGCCCGGGAGCTGGGGGTGCCGGCGGTGGTGGGGGCGGTGGGGGCCACGCGGGCCATCCCCGAGGGGGAAGCGGTCACCGTCTCCTGCGCCGAAGGGGAGGTGGGCCGGGTCTACCGCGGGGCCTTGCCCTTTGAGGTGGAGGAGATCCGCCCCGAGGCCCTCCCCAGGACCAAGACCCGGATCCTGGTCAACGTGGGCACCCCGGAGGAGGCCCTGAAGGCGAGCCTCCTCCCCACGGACGGCGTGGGGCTCGCCCGCATGGAGTTCGTCTTCGCCAGCCACGTGCGCGTCCACCCCCTGGCCCTCACCCGCTTTGAGACCCTGCCCCTTGGCGTGCAGCGGGAGGTGGAGGCCCTCACCGAGGCCTACGGCGACAAGAGGGCCTACTTCGTGGACCGCTTGAGCCAGGGCGTCGGCCTCATCGCCGCCGCCTTCTACCCCAGGCCCGTGATCCTCCGCTTTTCCGACTTCAAGACCAACGAGTACGCCCGCCTGGTGGGGGGGCACCTCTTTGAACCCAAGGAGGAAAACCCCATGCTGGGCTGGCGGGGGGCGAGCCGCTACTACCACCCCGACTACAAGGAGGGCTTCCTCCTGGAGGTGGCCGCGGTGAGGCGGGTGCGGGAGGAGATGGGCCTGAAGAACCTCCACGTGATGGTGCCCTTCTGCCGCACCCCGGAGGAGGGGGCGAAGGTTTTGGAGGTCATGGCGGAAGGGGGCCTGAGGCGGGGGGAGGAGGGGCTTTTGGTCTACGTGATGGCGGAGATCCCTTCCAACGTCCTCGAGGCCGAAGCCTTCGCCGAGCTCTTTGACGGCTTCTCCATCGGCAGCAACGACCTTACGCAACTAGCCTTAGGCCTGGACCGGGACTCGGAAAGGGTGGCCCACCTCTTTGACGAGCGGCGGGAAACGGTGAAGGCCCTCTGCGCCCTCCTCATAGAAAAGGCCCACGCCCGGGGCAAGACGGTGAGCATCTGCGGCCAGGCCCCTTCCGACTACCCCGAGTTCGCCGCCTTCCTGGTGGAGCGGGGGATTGACTCCCTAAGCCTCAACCCGGACGCCCTCCTGCGCACGGTGAGAAAGGTGGCGGAGGTGGAACGCGCCTTGGGCTTGGGGTAAGCTTGGGCATGGTCCGCGAGCCCTTCAACGCCCTAAGCCACGCCTTGGGCGTGCCGTTTGCCCTTTTGGGTAGCCTCCTTCTCCTCTTCCTGGCCCCCAAGGAGGCCTGGGGCGGCATCCTCCTCTTCGGCCTCACCATGGCCCTGATGTTCGGCGCAAGCGCCCTCTACCACGCCCTAAAGGTGGAGGAAAGGGCGCTAACCTGGCTCAGACGGCTGGACCACGCCGCCATCTTCCTCTTCATCGCCGGGAGCTACACCCCCTTTTTGCTTGCGGGCTTGCGGGAAGGCCCCAAAACCTTCGCCCTGGGCCTCGTCTGGGGGCTCGCCCTCTTGGGCGTGGCCTTCCGCCTCTTCTTCCTCAAGGCCCCCCGCTGGCTTTACACCCTGGCCTACCTGGGCCTGGGGTGGCTTTCCGTCCTTTTCTTACCCCGCCTTGACCTTCCCCTTTCCACCTTCGCCCTCATGGCCCTGTCGGGGGCCCTCTACACCCTGGGGGCCTTGGTCTACGGGCTCAAGCGCCCCAACCCCTGGCCGCACCGGGTGGGCTTCCACGGGCTTTGGCACCTCCTGGTGCTTTTGGGAAGCCTCTTCATGTACCTGGCGGTCCTCAGCCTCTACACCTAGCTTTCTCATGAGAAAGTGTGTATCCTGGGGGGTATGGAACCCCCTCTGATCCTCATCGTGGAGGACGAGAAGGATATCGCCCGCTTCATAGAACTGGAGCTCCAAGCGGAGGGCTACCGCACCGAGGTGGCCCACGACGGCATCACCGGCCTTTCCCGCTTCCGCGAGGTGAACCCCAACCTGGTGATCCTGGACCTGATGCTCCCCGTGATGGACGGGATAGAGGTGGCCAAGCGCATCCGCAAGACCTCCAACGTGCCCATCCTCATCCTCACCGCCAAGGACCGGGTGGAGGACAAGGTGGAGGGCCTGGACGCCGGGGCGGACGACTACCTGGTGAAGCCCTTCTCCATAGAGGAGCTCCTGGCCCGGGTGCGGGCCCACCTGCGCCGGGTAAGCCCGGCCATCACCGGGGAGATTCGGGTGGCGGACCTCATCATCAACGTGGAGGGGCGGGAGGTCTTCCGCGCCGGGCGGCGCATTGAGCTTTCCAACAAGGAGTTTGAGCTACTGGAACTCCTGGCCAAGAACCCGGGCAAGGTCTTCAGCCGCTACGAGATAGAGGAAAAGGTCTGGCCTGGTTACCAGGGCGGGAGCAACGTGGTGGACGTCTACATCGGCTACCTGCGCAAGAAGCTGGAGGCGGGTGGGGAGCGCCGCCTCATCCACACGGTGCGGGGCGTGGGGTACGTCCTAAGGGAGGACTAGCCCCCCTCCATGACCCTGCGCACCCGCATCACCCTTTTGACCGCCGGCCTCCTCTTCGTCACCCTCTTGGTGTTGGGGTTCGCCCTGGAGGGGGTTTTGCGGAGCTTCCTCTACCGCAACCTCCGGGCCGAGCTTTTGGAGGCCAGCAACCAGGTGGTGCGCCTTTTGAACCTCGGGGGGCAGACCCTTTTGGAAGCGGGCCTCCCTGCCGGCCTTTACGCCGAGCTCCAGCTCCTGCCCGAGGAAGACCCCGCCTTCTTGGCCCGGGAGGGGGGGATCAGCCTGCAAAAAAGCCCGGCCCTGGGAAGTGGGCGCCTCCTCCTCAAGGAGGCGGACTACCGCACCCTCCTGGCCGAGGGCGAGGTCTGGGCCCGGGTGGAGCTTCCCCGGGAAGGGAAGCCCCTGGCCCTTCTGGTCTACGCCAGGCGGGTGGAGGTGAACGTGGCCGGCACGGTGTGGAAGGGCCTCCTCCTGGTGGGCCGGCCCACGGAGGGAATAGAGGCCACCCTCACCCAGTTCGCCCGCATCTACGCCGGCACCGCCTTGGCCGTCCTCCTCCTGGCGGTGCTCTTGGCCCGGGCTTTGGTGGCCCGGGCCCTTTCCCCCTTGGAGTGGCTGGCCCAGCGGGCCGAGGCCATGCCCGAGCGCCCCGAGCCCCTGCCCGAGCCCGAAGGGGAGGACGAGGTGGCGGCTTTGGTCCGGGCCCTTAACGGGATGCTTTCCCGCATGCAGAAGGCCTTTGAGGCCCAGACCCGCTTTCTCCAAGACGCCTCCCACGAGCTCAGGACCCCCATCACCGCCATCCTGGGCCACGTGGGCTACCTCCTCCGCCGCACCCCCCTGAGTGACGTTCAGCGGGAAAGCCTGGAAACGGTGAGGCGGGAGGCCGAGCGCATGGGCAAGCTGGTCTCGGACCTACTAGAGCTTTCCCAAAGCGGGAGCTGGCGCATAGAGCCCATCCCCGTGCGGGTTTTGGACCTCCTGGAGGAGGTGCGGGAGGAGTTCAAGCGGAGCTTTGAGGGGGAAATCCTGGTGGAGGCTCCCCCGGAGGTGTACGTGCGGGGGGACCCGGATAGGCTCCACCAGGTCCTGGCCAACCTGGTGGCCAACAGCCTCAAGGCCGGGGCCCGGCACGTGTGGCTCAGGGCCTTTGATCTGGGGAAGAAGGTGGTGGTGCGGGTGGAGGACGACGGGGAAGGCATCCCCGAGGAGCACCTCCCCCACCTCTTTGAGCGCTTTTACCGGGTGGACAAGGCCCGGGACCGGGAGCGGGGGGGCTCGGGGCTAGGGCTGGCCATCGTGAAGGCCATCCTCGAGGCCCACGGGGGGGAGGTCTGGGTGGAAAGCGAGGTGGGAAAGGGCACCGCCTTCAGCTTTTCCCTCCCCGCAAGCGCGCCACCGCCTCCTCCACGCTGATCTCCCCCTTGCGCAAGGCCTCCAGGACCTGGAGGCGCGGCTCCTCCGTGCCCTCCGGCTCCGCCTCGTAGCCCAAAGCCCGCAGGAGGGCGTCCAGCCGGGCCCGCACCGTGGGGTAGGAAACCCCGAGGAGGCGCTCCACCTCCTTGAGGTTCCCCCGGACCCTCACGAAAAGCCGCAGGAAGTCCAGGTGCTCCTTGGGCAAGAGGGCGAACTCGTTTAGGGCGAAGCGGCCCGAAACCTCGGTACCGCAGGCGGGGCAGAAAAGGACCTTCACCGCCAAGGGGTTTTCGCAAGCCGGGCAACGCACGGGAAGCGGTCGCATCACCATAGTCCCACCTTTAGCTTGACCCCTTCCGCCTCCACCTCCAAGAAGACCAAGGGCGGAAGCGCCCGAAAGGCGAAGACCGCCCCAAGGGGGAGAAAAGGGCGGGGGCGTTGGCCGCGGAGGGCCCGCGTCTTTTCCAGCCAAAGGACCGCAAGGAGAAGCCCCTCCAGGAGGAAAAGGGGGCAGACAAGCCCCACGGGCACCCTCCCCACCCACACCCCCAGGTAGAGGAAACGGGGGCACAAGGGGATCAGGCGGCCCTTCAAACCACCTCCACCAGGATGCGCACGGGCTTGCCCTCGTCCTCCGCCTCCACCTCCACCAGCTTCCCCTCCGGCACCCCCTGGCCCACCGCCGCCAGGAGCTCCTTCAGGTTCACCCCTTGGCGTCCCAGGGTGAGCTGGGCCTCCTCGGGCAGGAACTTCTCCAGAAGCTCCGCCAAGGCCAAGGGAAGGTTGACGTGCACCTTCACCGGCTTGCCCTGGTCGTGCCCGTCCACCCGCACCCGCAAAAGCCGGGCTGGGGAGGAGGCCTTGGGCCGCTCCCCCAGGGCTTCCAGAAGGGCCAAGGCCTCCTCCACCCCGATCTCCCCCGCCCTCACCATCTCCAAAACCCTCCGCTTCTCCTCCATCACGCCTCCTTGGTTCAAAGCGCCAGGTCGCCCAACCGCACCCACGCCTCCAATCGCGCCACGGCCTCGAGGCCGATGGCACCTTCCCTAAGCAAGACGCGCCGCTTAGCCTCCACGGGCCACCCCCCACCGCACCTCGGGCGCCAGGACCTCGGCCAGGCGCCAAAGGGCCCCCGGCGCAGGGGAAGGAGAAGCCTTTCCCGCTCCGCTTCCCCAAGGCGCTCCCGGCCCCAGTGCCCAAGCCCCATGCGCACCTCCTGGCTAAAAGGTTAAACCAGACGTTTACAGATTGTCAAGTCTTGCTTGCGATATTTAAAAGGGGAGCCTCGAGGGGTGGCGGGACCCCAGGAAGGGCGCCCCCAAAAAGGCGAAGAGGAAAAGAGCGTAGGCCAGAAGGAGAAGCGCGGCCCGGGCCCGGCCCCCAAGCCGCTCCTCCAGGAGGAAGTAAAGGGTGAAAAGGAGCCAGCCCAAAAAGGCGGAAACCTCCTTGGGGTCCAGGCTCAAAGGACTTCCGAAGTAGCTGAAGGCCCAGGCCATGCCGCTTCCCAGGCCCAAGGTGGCCGCCCAGTAGCCCACCCTCAGGTACCCCCGCTCAAGCCGCCTAAGGCTCCAAAGGGGCGGGGCCCCCAAGGCTCGCTCCGGGTGCGCCCGCAGGCGCAGGTCCTGAAGCGCACACAGGACCCCCGCCCCTACCCCCACCGCCAAGGCCAGATAGGCCACCAAAAAAGCCCCAGCGTGAAAGAGGGTGAGGGGAAGGGGAAGCTCCCCCTTGGGGTGGGGCAGGGCCTTGAGGGCGAAGAGGCCCAGGACCAAGGAGAGGGCCAGGAGGTAGCGGCGCAAAGGGGTGAGCCTAGGGCGGAGGGCGAGGGACTCGCCCCGCAGGGCCAAAAGGCCCCCAAGGATCAAGGCGGGCTGGGCCGGACCCGAGAAGAGCCCCTTGGCGAAGGCGTCGGCCAGGGCGGCCCCCAGGTAGAGCCAGGCCCCAAGCCCAATCCCCCGGGGCCAGAACCACCCCAAGGCCAGAAAGGCCACCCCCAGAAAGGCCAGGGCGCTCGCCAAGGTCATGGCCGGGCCTGGGCCTTGAGGGCCAGGATCAAGGGGTGGGCCCGGCGGCCCGCCTCCTTGTGCCAGGTGAGGGGGTCGGCCTGGGGCAGTTCCGCGGACACTTCCCTAAGAAGCCTCTCCTCCAAGGCCCGGATGGCCTCCCGCACCCGGTGGCCGGCGTACCACTCCAGATAGTCGCCCAAGGCCTTTTCCACGAGGGCCTCCACCTTGGGCACCTCCCCTAGGCGGGCTTGGCGGTTTTTCTCCACCACCTTTTCCAGGTCGTCCAGGTTGTAGAGGTAGGCGTGGGGAAGGCGCCCCACCCGGGGGTCAATGTTCCGGGGCAGGGCGATGTCTATGAGGAAAAGGGGCTTGGCCCGCCGAGGCAGGTCCTGGGGGCGCACCAGGTAGTGGGGGGCGGCGGCGGAGGCCACCACCAAGTCCACCCCCGCCAGGACCTGGGGCAGGGCTTCCAGGGTAAAAGCCTCCCCACCCAGGCGCTCCGCCAAGGCCTTGGCCCTTTCCGCCGTGCGGTTCACCACCAAGACCCGCCCCACCCCGTGGGCGCGGAGGTGGGTGAGGAAGAGCTCCGCCATCTCCCCCGCCCCCAGGACCGCCACGGAAAGCCCCATGAGGTCGCCAAAAACGGCCAGGGCCAGGTCCAAGGCGGCGTAGGCCACGCTCACCGCCCCAGCCCCGATGGCGGTTTCGCTCCGGGCCCGCTTGCCCACGGCGATGGCGGACTGGAAGGCCTTTTCCAGAAGGCTTTCCGTGGCCCCGTGCCGCCGCGCCAGGAAAAGGGCCTCCCGCACCTGGCCCAGGATCTGCGCCTCCCCCACCACCAAGGAGTCCAACCCCGCGGCCACGCGGAAGAGGTGGCGGAGGGCCTCCGTCCCCTCCTTGAGGTAGAGGTGCTGGGGCCCCACGCCCCTTTCCAAAAGGAGCCCCTTGGCCTCCTGGAAAGGACCCACCCCGTAGATCTCCGTGCGGTTGCAGGTGGAAAGGACCACCGCCTTGCCCAGGCGCCGGAGGGCGGCGGGAAGGGCCACGGCGGGGTCCAAAGCGGCCTTTTCCCGCACCGCCAAGGGAGCGGTCTTATGGGAAAGGCCCACCAGGTAAAGGGGCAGGGCCATAACCTCCCGCTAGTATACCCAAGCCGGGTAGGGACACCTGTCCCCTACAAAGCGCGAAGGATCGCCTGGAAAAGCCCCTCTAGCCCCGGCTCTTCCGCGGCGAAGACGGGAAAGCCCAAGGCCGCCGCCGCCTCCGCCGTGGCGGGGCCGATGCAGGCCGCCTTGGGCCGCCGATTCGTCCAGCGGGCGTAGGCCCGCACCCCGCTCGGGCTGAAAAAGGCCACCACCTCCGCCCTCTCCAAAAGGCGGCGCTCTACCTGGGAAAGCTCCCTTTCCCGGGTGGCGTAGACCGCAAGGCGCACCACCTCCACCCCCTTAGCCCCTAGCCCCGCCTCCAGGTCCCGCCCCGCCAGGTCCCCCGCCACGAAGAGGACCCTTTTCGCCGGGGGAAAGCTCCCGGCTAAGTCCTTGGCCGTGGCCCTTTCCGGAACGTGGGCGGGGGGTAGCCCCCCCTGCGCCAAGGCCTCCCCTGTCCCCTCCCCCACCGCCGCCACCCGCAAGGGGGGACGCCCCGCCTCCTCCCAGGCCCAAAGGAGCCTTTTCGCCCCCTCCTTGGAGGTAACGGCCACGTAGTCCCAGGGTTCCCAAAGCCTCGCGGGAAGCTCCCCTAGCCCCGGGAGGTCCACCTGCTCCAGAAGGGCCACCTCCGCCGCCTCCACCCCCAAGGCGGCAAGCCGCTCTAAAAGAGCCTTATCCTTCCCCCTCGTGAGGAGCACCACGGCCCTTCAGCACCTTCTGGAAGAGCTTCATGGCCGCCAGGGCCCGGGGAAAGCCCAGGAAGAGGGCGGACTGGAGGATGGTCTCCCGCACCTCCCGTTCCGTGGCCCCCACCCTCAAGGCCCCTTCCAGGTGGGTGGCGAGCTCCTTCGGGCTTCCCAGGGCGATGAGGGCGGTGATGGCGAGGAGTTCCCGCGTCTTCAGGTCCAGCCCGGGGCGGGCCAGGACCTCTTCATAGGCGAAGTCGCGGATGTAGCGGAAGAGGTCCTCGTCCACCGCCTCGAGGCTCTCCTCAATGGCCCTTTGCTTCTCCCCCCAGATGGCCGCCCGCACGCTCATGGCAGGAAGTCTAGCACCCTTTCCAGGTGGTGGAGGGCCTCGGGGTTTTGCCCCAGGGGGTCAAAGAGGAGGGGCCTTACCCCCGCCCCCTGGGCCCCCAGAAGGTCCGCCTCCGAATCCCCCACGTGCACCGCCTCCTCCGGCGCCACGCCCAAGGCCTCCAGGGCCTCTTGGAAAAGCCTGGGGTCGGGCTTGGCCACCCCGGAAAGGGCGCTTACCGCCAGGTGGTGGAAGTGGGGCCTTAGGCCCACCACCTCCAGGATCTCCGGCAAGGTGGCGTCCCAGTTGGACACCACGGCCAGGGCGTAGCCCCGCTCCTTCAAGGTGGAGAGCACCTCCTGGGCCCCCGGGACAAGGGGCCAGAAACGGGGGTTCTTCCAGTTCTCCACCAACTCCTGGGAGAGGGCCTCCGCTTCCGCCTCGAGGCCCATGCCCACAAAAAGCCTCCGGTGGAACTCCCGCCAAAGGGCGAGGGCCGCGGCGAGGTCCTTGGCCTGGAGGTGGTTTTCCTCGTAGAAGCGAAAGGCCTCCAGGGCCGCCGCCTTGGGGTCTTTGCGAGGCCTCAGGCCCCGCTCCTCCAGAAAGGGCAGGAGCCAAAAGCGGGGGCTTGCCAGGATCAGGGTGTTGCCCACGTCAAAGAGCACGGCCCGGGTCATGGCTCAAGTCTAAACCGCTTCCCTCTAACCCGGGTCTAACCCTAGCCCACTACGCTTTTCATAGCAAAGGAGGTGAACGGGATGCGATGGCTCGCTTGGAGCTTGGCCCTTCTTATACCGGCTTTGGCCCAGACCTTTGAGGTGGCCTCGGGGGAGGCCCGCTACCGGGTGAAGGAAGAGCTTTTGCAGGTGGGCATCACTGACGCCGTGGGCACCACCAAGGCGGTGCAGGGGCGGGTGACCCTCCAGGGAGGGCGGGTGAGCGGGGAGTTCGTGGTGGACCTGAGGGAGCTGAGGAGTGACCAAGCCCGCCGGGACAACTACCTGCGGCAGAACACCCTGCAGACGGACCGCTTCCCCACCGCCACCTTCCGCCCCAAGGAGGTGAAGGGCCTTCCCAACCCCCTGCCCCAAAGCGGCAAGGCCTCCATCCAGGTGGTGGGGGACCTCACCCTCCGGGACGTGACCCAGGAGGTGGCTTGGGAGGGGGAGGCGGAGTTCAGGGGCCAAGAGGTGAGGGTCTTTTTGAAGACGGAGTTCCCCTTTGAGAAGTTCCGCCTCACCCAGCCCCGGGTGCCCATCCTCCTTAGCGTGGAGAACCGGATCCGGCTAGAGGTGGAGCTCCTCCTCAGGAGGCGGTGATGCGAAGGCGTGCGGTCTTGTGCCTTTTCCTCCTCCCTTTGGTCCGGGCCCAAGGGACCTGCCGCCCCACCCCTGCCCTCACGGAGGGCCCCTATTACCTAAAGGAGGTTCCCCAAAGAGCGGACCTGCGGGAGGGGCTTCCCGGAATCCCTTTGCGCCTCACCCTAAAAGTGCAGGACGCCGCCTGCCGGCCCTTGGAGGGCGCCCGGGTGGACCTTTGGCACACGGACGCCCTGGGCCGCTACTCCGGGGTGAATGCCCCCGGGGTCTTCTGCCGGGGGTGGCAGGCCACGGACGAAAAGGGGGAGGTGGCCTTCCTCACCCTCTTCCCCGGATGGTACCCAAGCCGCACCCCCCACCTGCACCTCCGGGTGGAGGCCAAGGGGAGGGCCTTCACCACCCAACTCTTCTTCCCCGAGGAAGTCCAACGCCAGGTCTACACCCGTCCCCCCTACGCCCAAAGGGGCATGCCCCAGGTGGGGAACCGTCAAGACGGCATCTTCCGCGCCGACCTCCTCCTCGCCCTAAGACCCGAGGGAGAGGGCTTCGCCGCCGGCTTCACCCTCACCCTTCCCTTTTAGCCTGGACAAATTGCCCCCTATCCCCGGGGCATAATGGGGGTATGGAAACCCTAGCCTGGATGCAGGCCAAGCTCCCTGAGTTCCTGAAGGACCTCGAGGCCTTCGTGCGCCGGGAGTCCCCCTCGGGGGACCTGGAGGGCCTGAGGTCCGCGGCCGCCTTTTTGGAAGAGGCCTTCGGGCCCCTTGAAGGGCGGCTTTCCCGCAAGGATACCCCGGCGGGGCCGGTCCTCCTCCTCCGGCGGGAAGGGGAGGGGGACCCCGTCTTGGTGCTCTGCCACTACGACACCGTCCACCCCAGGGGAAGCTTCCCCGAGCCCTTCCGCCTGGAGCGGGACCGGGCGGTGGGCCCCGGGGTCTACGACATGAAGGGGGGGATTATCGCCCTCCTCTACGCCCTGCGCCACGCCGAGGCCACGGGGCGGAGGCTTCCCGCTTTGGAGATCCTCTTCACCCCCGACGAGGAGACGGGCTCCAAGGAAAGCCACCCCCTCATTGAGGCGGCGGCCAAGAAGGCCAGGGCCGCCCTGGTCCTGGAGCCCCCCACCGCCACGGGGGACCTGAAGGTGGCCCGCAAGGGGGTGGGGCTATACCGGGTCAGGGCCCTGGGCAAGGCCGCCCACCAGGGGGTGGAGCCGGAAAAGGGGGTGAACGCCATCTTGGAGCTCGCCCACCAGATCCTTCAGGTGGCCGCCCTGGAGGACCGGGAAAAGGGGACCATCCTGGGCCCCAACGTGGTGCGGGGGGGCACGGTGAGCAACGTGGTGGCGGAGGAGGCCTGGGTGGAGGTGGACTTGAGGGCCTGGACCCTCGAGGAGGTGCGCCGGGTGGAAGAGGGCCTTAGGCGCCTCACCCCCGCCCTTCCCGGGGCCCGGCTAGAGGTCACGGGGGGCCTCAACCGCCCCCCCATGGAGCCCACGGAGGAAAGCCTCGCCCTCTTCGCCAAGGCCAAGGCCATCGGGGAGGCCCTGGGGCTCCGCCTGGAGCCGGGCCGGGTGGGCGGGGGGTCCGACGGCAACTTCACTGCCGCCCTCGGGGTGCCCACCCTGGACGGCCTGGGGCTTTTCGGCGGGGACGCCCACCAAAAGACGGAGTACGTGGTGGTCTCGGAAATCCCCCGGCGGGCGGCCCTTTTGGCCGAGCTCCTCTACGCCCTATGAGCCCCTCCGCCCAGAAGGTGCAGGAAGCGCTTAAGGCCAAGGGCTTCGGCCACCTAAAGGTGGTGGAGCTCACGGCCTCCACCCGCACCGCCCAGGAAGCGGCGGAGGCGGTGGGGGCTGAGGTGGGGCAGATTGTGAAGAGCTTAGTCTTCGTGGGGGAGAAGGGGGCATACCTCTTTCTCCTAAGCGGCAAGAACCGCCTGGACCTAAACAAAGCGGGCGCCCTGGTGGGCGAGCCCCTGCGCCGGGCCCGTCCCGAGGAGGTGCGGACCCTCACCGGCTTCGCCATCGGCGGGGTGCCCCCCCTGGGCCACGCCCGGGCCCTGCCCGCCTTCTTGGACCAAGACCTCCTGGCCTACGAGACCCTTTGGGCGGCGGCGGGCACGCCTAAGGCCCTTTTCGCCGTCAGGCCCGAGGAGCTCCTCGCCCTCACGGGGGCGAGGGTGGCCAACCTCAAGGAGGAATGATGTGGCCCTTCCGCCAAGACCCCCACGTGAAGCCGGAGGGCCCCCTGGCCTTCCGGGTGCGGGTGCGCACGAAAAGCGGGGAGGTGGTGGAGCTAAGGCTTTCCAAGAGTATGGAGATTAGCCCCACGGAAGGCGGCTACTACGTGCGCAAGGAGATCGTGGCCCCAAGGAGCATGGACCGGGCGGTTTTGGAGATCTGGTTTGACCGCCGCTACCGCCCCGTGCGGAAGCATGTGGAAGGTGGCGAACTCGTGCCCATCCGGGAGTGGAAGGGGTAAAATAGTGCCATGGAAAAAATCCTGCTTCTCCTGGGACTTATCCTCATGGTCTACAACGTCCTTTATGGCCTAAGGCTCAAGCGGGCCATTCCCGGCGGGGTGATGGGGGAGCGGGGCGGGCAGATGCTCTTCCTCATCGCCTTCTTCGCCCTGGCCTACCTCGCCATCCTCTTCCTCACTTGGGACGAGCCCGCAAGCCTCCTCCTCCTTCTCCTCTCCTTGGTCCTCTTCCTGGGCGCCGTCTTCGTCTACCTGGTCCTCCGCCTGGTGGACGCCATCGTGGCCTCCTTGTAGCCATGGTCTTCCGCCGCAATCCCAACCCTCCCGGGGCCGACTGGAAGCCCACCCCGGAGGAGTGGCGGGTGTACACCCTCTGCGACGGGCGGCGCACGGAGGAGGAGGTGGTGCGGGATAGCGGCTTAGGAGAGAACGCCTACGCCATCCTGGCGAGCCTCCTCAAGCGGGGGCTCATCCTGCCCGTGGAAGGGCCGAAGGAGCTTTGCCAAAAGCTCCTAGACCTCCTCAAGGCCCGCCTGGGACCAAGGGCGGAGCCCTTCGCCGCTCGGCTTAAGGCCTGCGAGAGCCGGGAGGCCCTAGAGGAGGAGGCCCTGCGGGTGGCCCTCAAGGTGAAGCTCACCCTGGACCGCAAGGCGGGAGAAGAGCTGGAAAAGGCCATCCGGGCCCTTTTCCGCTAACGGGGCGGCACCCAAGGCTCCCCGCGGAAGAAACCGTAGACGAGCCGGCCCACCACCCCACCCAGGAGGAGGAGACCCAGGAGGTTGGGGATGGCCATGAGGCCGTTTAGGGTGTCGGAAATGGCCAAAAAGGCCTCGAGGCCCCCCAAAGGCCCCACGAAGGCCAAAACGGCGAAGGTGAGGCGGTAGGGCCAGCGCACCCCCTCCCCGAAGAGGAAGGCCGCCGCCTCCTCCCCGTAAAACCCCCAGGACACCATGGTTCCCAGGGCGAAGACGGCCACGGTGAGGGCCAGGATCACCCCCCCCAAGGGGTGGGCCTGGAAGAGGGCCTGGGCCGCCTCCGCCGCGCTTCCCCCCTGGCGCCAAAGGCCGGAGGCGATGAAGGTGAGGGCGGTGAGGGAGGTCACCAGGAAGCTCACGAACATCTCCGTGACCCCCCAGAAACCCTGGCGCACGGGGTGGTCCACCTGGGCCTGGGCGTGGGCGATGGCCGCTGAACCCAGCCCGGCCTCGTTGGCGAAGATGCCCCGGCCAAGCCCGGCGTTGAGGGCGGCAAAGAGGCTGTACCCCGCCGCCCCGCCCAAGGCGGCCTCCGGGGTGAAGGCAGCCCGGAAGACCAGGGCCAAGGCCTCGGGGAGGTTACCCCCGTAAAGGACTAGGAGGGGCAGCACCGCCACCAAAAAGAGGAGAAGCTTGAGGGGCACCACCACCTGGGCGAAACGGGCCACCCGAACGATCCCCCCACCCAGCACCACCCCCACCAAAAGGGCGAGGCCAAGCCCCACCAGGGCTGGGGGCGCCCCTAGGGGCGCCAAGGCTCCCCCCACCGCCCCCGCTTGGGAAAGGTTGCCGATGCCAAAAGCGGCCACGGCGGCGAAAAAGGCGAAAAGGTAGCCCAAGAAGCGAAGGCGGGGTAGCCCCCGGGAAAGGTAGTACATGGGGCCTCCGGACACGGAGCCATCGGCGTAGCGGCGGCGGTAGTGCACCGCCAGGGTGGCCTCGGCGAACTTGCTTCCTGTGCCGAAGAAGTAGCCCACCCACATCCAGAAGACCGCCCCCGGCCCCCCCAGCAAAACCGCCGCCAGCATCCCGAGAAGGTGCCCGGTCCCCACCGTGGCGGAGAGGGCCACCATGGTGGCCTGGAATGGGGTAATCTGGCCGCCGAAGCCGTAGGCCCGCTCCCGGAGAGCCCCAAAGGTCTCGCTGAAGGAGACCCGCATCATCCGGAAGGGGGCGCTAAACCAACGTATTTGGAAAATAACCAGATAAGCTCCCACGAGAAGGAAGACCAACTTCATGGGGAAGCCGTAGACGATGCGGTTTAGATACTCGTTTAGGGTCAGGATATCCATAGGCTACACCTCCGGCACCGCTTCCACCTTATCCCCACGCCTGAGGCGCAGGCGTTTCAGGTCCTCCTCCAAAAGCCCAAGCCGCCCGGGGATGTTGGGTCTGGGCCGCACCTCCATGGTGGTCCCAGGAGGGGTGACCCGCAAGCGGAACCCGTGGCGGATGGCCCGGGCCCACGCAGCGTAAAGGGCCTCGTCCACGTAGGCAATCCCGTGCCCCGGTCCGTAGATGGGCAGGACCAGAAGGTGCTCGGGGGGAACCTCCACCACGGGCACCGCCTCCAAAACCCCCATCTGCAACAGGGTGTGGAGGATGCGGGCAAGGCGCAACACCCCAGGGGCCACCAGGACCTCGGCGATGCGCTTCCCCTCCACCTGGGCCAGGACCCTCAAGGCCTCCGGGGTGAGCTCCGCCGCTCCCTCCTTGCTCGGCAGGCGAAGAACGTAGCCCCAGTCCGCGGGGAGGCTTAGGGCCTGCCAGGCCGCCTGGGCCTCCGCAAGCCGCGCAGGCACGGCAAGCCCCCCAAGTAGGGTGGTGTGGGGGGGAAGGGTTTCCGGTTCAAAGCGGAAAGGGGCCCGCCGGAGCCCCGCCAGGAGGTCCAAGGCCTCTTCTCCCTCCAAAACCTTTTCCCCCGCCTGGACCCGGGCGTGGACCACCTGGCCGCCTTGTACGTAGACCTCCCCCTCGAGGTGGGGTGGCCTTACCAAAAGCCTCCCGGTACGCCCGGCGCTCATCAGGGCGCCCACCAGGGAGGGAAAGGGGAACTCCGCGAGGTTGCCCTCCAGCATTCCCCCCCGTTTTACCACGCCGCTTACAAGAACGTCCAGGCGGGGTATTCTGAGGCATGCACCTCCTCCTCCTGCACGGCTTTACCTCCCACCCCGTCCTCACCCTGGGGCCCTTGCCCGAGGTGCTCCGGGAAGCGGGCTTCGCCGTGGCCCAGCCCACCCTCCCCGGCCACGGCACCCGCCCCGAGGACCTGCTTAAGGTGCGGTGGCAGGATTGGCTCAAGAAGGCGGAGGAGGCCTATCTGGCCCTCCCGGAGCCCCGGGGGGTGGTGGGGCTTTCCATGGGGGCCCTCCTCGCCGCCCACCTGGCGGCGGTCCACCCCACCGTGGCCTTGGTGGCCCTGGCCCCCGCCTTCGCCCTGCAAAACCCCTTGGCCCCCCTGGCCCCCTACCTGGCCTGGCTTATCCCCCGCTTTCCCGGGCCCAACTCCATTGAGGACCCCCTTCTAAAGCGGCAAAACCCCAACTACCCCTACTTCCCCACCCGGGCGGTGGGGGAGCTCCTTGGCCTCATGCGCGGAACCCCCAAGGTCCTCCCCCAGGTCCGGGCCCCCGCTTTGGTGGTGGAGGCGGGGCGGGACCGCGTGGTCAAGGGAGAGGACCGCTATTACGCCCTTTTGGGGAGCCGGGAAAAGCGCCACCTGGTCTTCCCGGAAAGCGGGCACGACCTCCTACTGGACCGGAACCGGCAGGAGGTAGCGGAAGCGGTGCGGGATTGGCTTATTGCAACTAGTAATCGCTTGCATTAAGCTAGAGGGGGTATGGAAGGCTTCACCGTTTCCCCCTGGACCGTCTTCCTCTACGCCCTCTTCACCGCCGCCGCCACGGGCCTGGGCACCTTGCCCTTCCTCTTCACCCAAAACGTCCTCAAGCGCCACCTGGGCCTGGCCAACGCCGCCGCCGCCGGACTCATGGTGGCGGCGAGCTTCGGCCTCATCTACGAGGGAGTGAACTACAGCCTGGGCCGCACCCTTCTGGGGGTGGCCTTGGGCCTCCTTTTCATCCGGCTTTCCCACCGCTACCTGGAAAACCGGGAGGTGAGCTTCGGCGAGCTAAAGGGCCTGGACGCCCGCAAGGCCCTGATGATCGTGGGCATCATGACCCTTCACTCCTTCGCCGAGGGGGTGGGGGTGGGGGTGGCCTTTGGGGGCGGGGAGGCCCTGGGAGTTTTCATCACCTTGGCCATCGCCGTCCACAACATACCCGAGGGGCTCGCCATCAGCCTGGTCCTGGTGCCCCGGGGGGTGAACGTCCTGGGGGCCGCTTTCTGGAGCGTCTTCTCCAGCCTGCCCCAGCCCCTCATGGCCGTGCCCGCCTTCCTCCTGGTGGAAGCCTTCCGGCCCCTCCTCCCCGTGGGCCTGGGCTTCGCCGCCGGGGCCATGATCTGGATGGCGGTGGCCGAGCTCCTGCCCGACGCCCTCAAGGAGGCGGAGGCCGAGGGGGTGGCCACGGTCTTAACCGTGGCCGCGGCCCTCATGGTGGCCTTCCAGATCCTGCTAGGGGGCTAGCCAGACCCAAGGGAACTCTCCCTCCAGCACCAGGGCCGCCAAGGTGGGCCGCACCCGGTAGGCCCTGAGGACCACCCCCGCCTCCAGGGCTTCCTGGGCCGCACGGTAAAGGGGAGCATCGGCGGGGTCTAAGGCGAAGGCCTCCGCCAAGGGGTGTTGCACGAACCACAGGGCGTAAGCCCCCTTCCCCTCCCGGGCCAGGGCGGCGAGGAGCCGGAGGTGCCGCGCCCCCCGGGCGGTGGGGGCGTCGGGGAAAAGGGCGAGGCCTTCCGCCACTCGGTTGCAGTTCTTGGCCTCCAAATAGGTCTCCTTCCCCCCCAGCCGGGAGAAGAAGTCCAGCCTTTCCCCACCCACCGTCACTTCCCGCCGAAGGTCTTCGCAAGCGCCCAGCCGCCCGGAGCGGAGCAGGCGTTCCAAAAGCCTGCCGGCAAGGCTTGCGTCCACTCCCACCAAAACCCCTTCTGCGGCCACCAGGACCATCCGCCCCAGGGTCTTGGGGGTGGGCTTGGGATGGTAGTAGCAGGAAACCCCGGGGCGCAGAAGCTCCGCCATGCGGCCGGTGTTGGCAAGGTGCAAGGGCCCCACGTCCGCCTCCACCAGGAAGCGGTTTTTCCGCCTACAAAAGCGGCAGGGTTTTAGGGGCGGCAGGGGAAGGATCATAAAGGGCCGAGCCCGGCCTTCAGGCCGGGCCCCTTTGGCGGAGAGGGCGGGATTCGAACCCGCGGCACCGGTTTTCCCGGTGCAACACCTTAGCAGGGTGCCGCCTTAGACCACTCGGCCACCTCTCCACGCCTTTGGCGGAGGGTGAGGGATTCGAACCCCCGGTGGGCCCAAGGCCCACAGCGGTTTTCAAGACCGCCGCCTTCAACCGCTCGGCCAACCCTCCAAGGTCTGGCCGCAAGCCTTACTATGCGGCAAAGCCCTGCGCCTGTCAAGGCCGAAGGGGCTTGCCTAGTAAATTGCCTTGTACCCCGGAGGGGGCGGGAGAAGGGAGAGAA
>NZ_JAKTNS010000130.1:0-426 GCF_022760915.1 Thermus thalpophilus
CGGAAGGCGATGATGCGGGGCACCTTGTAGGCGGCGAGGTTTTGGCGGCAGAAGGCCTCAATATCCTTTTCCGTCACCTTGCCCCGGTACTCGGGTTTGAGGACGAGGAAGGCGGCCACGGTCTCGCCGCGGTAGGGGTCGGGGACGCCCACCACGGCGGCCTCCTGGACGGCTTCGTGCTGGTAGAGGACCTCTTCCACCTCGCGGGGGTAGATGTTGTAGCCCCCGGCGATGATCAAGTCCTTTTTGCGGTCCACGATGTAGAAGTAGCCGTCTTCGTCCATGCGGGCCATGTCGCCGGTGTAGAGCCAGCCGTCCTTGAGGGCCTTTTGGGTTTCCTCGGGGCGGTTCCAGTAGCCTTTCATGACGTTGGGGCCCTTGACGATGAGCTCGCCCACCTCGCCCGGGGGCACCTCCCGCCCCTCC
>NZ_JAKTNS010000131.1:0-409 GCF_022760915.1 Thermus thalpophilus
AGGCCCCGCTGCCAAAGCTCCCCCAGGACCCCCTCCCATCCCAGGGCGCTCTCCGGGGGCAAAAGCCAAAACCCCAAGACCCGCCTCTCCCCGCTAGGGGTGACCCCCAGGGCCACGTACACGGTTTCCCGCGCGACCCCCTCACCGTCCCTAAGAACCTTGAGGGAGAGCCCGTCCAGGTAGACGAAGGCCATCTCCTCGGGCAAAAGCCGGGTGCGGAAGGCTCCTGCCGCCTCCAGGACTTGGTCGGTCAGAGCGCTTAGGGTCTCGTGGGAGTAGCGGTGGCCTAAGAGCAGGCTCAATATCTCGGCCGCCTTGCGCTGACTGACCCCGGCGGCGTACAAGGCCACAGCTACTTCCCCCACGTCCACCAGGCGGCGGACGTAGGGCTTAAGGAAAGCCGGGTAAT
>NZ_JAKTNS010000132.1:0-406 GCF_022760915.1 Thermus thalpophilus
GCGAGGGGGGCGTGGAGGCGGTCCTTTAGGCCGAAGCGCTCCAGCCAGGCCTCAAACCGGGGGCGGACTTCCTTTGGGGGAAGCCCCCGGATGCCCCCGAAGTAGAGGGCGTTCACCAGGAGGCTCAGGTTGACGTAGAGGTTGCGGCTTCCCTCCAGGAGGACGCCGAACTCGTGGCCCTGGGGCCTGCGCCGCGCCCCGCCCTCCTCCAGGACCACCTCTCCCCCATCGGGGAGGAGGAGGCCGAGGACGACCTTGATGAGGGTGGTCTTGCCCGCCCCGTTGGGGCCCAAAAGGCCCAGGATCTCCCCGGCCCCAAGCTCCAGGCTCACCCCCTTGAGGGCCTCCAGCTTGCCGAAGCGCTTGTGGACGTTCTGCACCAAAAGCCGCATCAGTACCTCCCTAA
>NZ_JAKTNS010000133.1:0-396 GCF_022760915.1 Thermus thalpophilus
GGCTCGGAGCAGAGGGGGAGTCGCACCCCCCCCGTTACAGGCCTAGCTATCGTGCGCCCCAGGTTATCCGGTGCGGGTCTCCCCTCCCGTTTTCCCTGGTCAGCGGGGCCTCCAGTCTCCCTCAGCCCCCTGGTGCCTCGCGGCACCCTCAGCACCGGCCTGCTCCGCACACGTGATGGGGCTATGGGTTCACCCCATCCCGTGGCCCGGACTTTCACCGGGTTTCCCGCGGTCAGCCCTGGGGGTTTTGACCCCCCAGGACCCTTTCCGGGTCGCCCAATCTCGCCCCCGATTCCTCGGGGTATGTGGATTGCGGTCGAGCCAGGGGCTGTGCCCCCAACGCGCCGCGTTGAGTGCGGGGCGAGCCAGGATTTTCCCCCGGCACCCCGCTTCCCC
>NZ_JAKTNS010000134.1:0-389 GCF_022760915.1 Thermus thalpophilus
CCGCGTTGAGTGCGGGGCGAGCCAGGATTTTCCCCCGGCACCCCGCTTCCCCGGCGTTCGCCATCGGAGTGGCAGCTCCTAGGCTACTTGTCCGGCCCCGGCACCACCCGGGTTAGGGTTCACCCCCAGCCTACGCGGCCCCCCGCCCCAGGTCAAGCGGGTCGCCCAAAGGAACCTCACTAAGAGCCCAGGAACGCCCCGGAACGCGTGAAAAAAAGCGTAATCCCTTGACAACCCCCCGCCCCCCCGCGCTACCCTCGCCTCAAAGGAGGCCATCATGTCTGTCTTGACCCGCCTGGAGAAGCGCCTACGAGATAAGGCCAAGCCCCGCCTCGAGGAGCGGCTTACCCTGCGCCTGGACCCCGACACCTACCGCGCCCTGGAAGCCC
>NZ_JAKTNS010000135.1:0-384 GCF_022760915.1 Thermus thalpophilus
TGCTCCTGGGGCCCGGCATCACCCCCGAACTTTTGAACGACGACCGCATGGGCCGGATGCTGGACAGCCTGTACGCGGCCGGGGTCACCGAGCTGTTTGTGGAGGTGGCTAAATCTGCCCGCAGAGCCTTTCCCTTTCCCGTGCGGGCTCTTCACGTGGACTCCACCAGCTTTCACGTCCACGGGGTGTACGGGAGCGGGGAAGAGGGCCAGACCGATACGGGGGACGAGCCCCTGGTCATCCGCCTCACCCACGGCTACAGCCGGGACCACCGCCCAGACCTCAAGCAGTGGGTGATGAACCTGATCTGCGCCGATACCGGGGGGATTCCCCTGCTCTTCGCTCCTGGGGATGGGAACCAGTCGGATCAGGAGGCCTTGGTTC
>NZ_JAKTNS010000136.1:0-384 GCF_022760915.1 Thermus thalpophilus
TGCTCCTGGGGCCCGGCATCACCCCCGAACTTTTGAACGACGACCGCATGGGCCGCATGCTGGACAGCCTGTACGCGGCCGGGGTCACCGAGCTGTTCGTGGAGGTGGCTAAATCTGCCCGCAGAGCCTTTCCCTTTCCCGTGCGGGCTCTTCACGTGGACTCCACCAGCTTTCACGTCCACGGGGTGTACGGGAGCGGGGAAGAGGGCCAGACCGATACGGGGGACGAGCCCCTGGTCATCCGCCTCACCCACGGCTACAGCCGGGACCACCGCCCAGACCTCAAGCAGTGGGTGATGAACCTGATCTGCGCCGATACCGGGGGGATTCCCCTGCTCTTCGCTCCTGGGGATGGGAACCAGTCGGATCAGGAGGCCTTGGTTC
>NZ_JAKTNS010000137.1:0-383 GCF_022760915.1 Thermus thalpophilus
GCCTCCTCAAGGTAGCTTCGCTGACCGGGGGCTCCAGGGCCTTCAAGGCCTCCCTGAGGCAGGCGTTCTCCTCCCGCAGGGCCCGGAGTTCCCCCTCCACCCGCTCCAGCCGTTCGGCCAGGGCCCGGAGGAGGGCCAGGGCCTCCCCCTCGGAGGGGAGGGCGAGGCCGGCGGCCGGGAAGTCCCCCTGGACCCGGGCCAGGGCCTCCTCCAGGGGGAGGCCTTCCCGCAGGTGGGCCTCCCGGGCCGCCTGGAGGCGGGCCAGGGCCTCCTTGGGCCAGAGCCGGCCCCCCCGGGGGTCCCGGGGCAGGGGGCCCACCACCCCCTCCCACAGGGCGGCGTAGCGCCGGAGGGTGGCCGGGGAGACCCCCAGGGCCCGGGCG
>NZ_JAKTNS010000138.1:0-383 GCF_022760915.1 Thermus thalpophilus
GCCTCCTCAAGGTAGCTTCGCTGACCGGGGGCTCCAGGGCCTTCAAGGCCTCCCTCAGGCGGGCGTTCTCCTCCCGCAGGGCCCGGAGCTCCCCCTCCACCCGCTCCAGCCGTTCGGCCAGGGCCCGGAGGAGGGCCAGGGCCTCCCCCTCGGAGGGGAGGGCGAGGCCGGCGGCCGGGAAGTCCCCCTGGACCCGGGCCAGGGCCTCCTCCAGGGGGAGGCCTTCCCGCAGGTGGGCCTCCCGGGCCGCCTGGAGGCGGGCCAGGGCCTCCTTGGGCCAGAGCCGGCCCCCCCGGGGGTCCCGGGGCAGGGGGCCCACCACCCCCTCCCACAGGGCGGCGTAGCGCCGGAGGGTGGCCGGGGAGACCCCCAGGGCCCGGGCG
>NZ_JAKTNS010000139.1:0-369 GCF_022760915.1 Thermus thalpophilus
GGGCCATCCGGAAGGAGGCCCGCCTCCCCGTGGCCCACCTCCTCCTGGCCCCGGTGAGCGTGATGCCCCCGGAGAACCCTCCTCCCACCTGGCCCCTCATGCTCCTGGCCCCGCACCCCCTCCCCGGGGAGGGGATGCGGCGGGTGGAGGCCTCCCCCGAGCCCCAGCGCCCCCTCTACTGGGTGGCCTGGCGGGAGGGGGAGTGGAAGCCCACGTACGTCCTGCGGAAGGACCAGCGGGGGCGGTGGACCTGGTTCCTGGAGCCCTCCTTCCACCGGGCCCTCCTGGAGGAGGCCCTGGCCTACGCCGCCGAGGGGGACTGGAGGGCCCTCGTGGGCCACATGAAGGCCCTGGGGAACCTGCCCATGT
>NZ_JAKTNS010000013.1:0-58585 GCF_022760915.1 Thermus thalpophilus
TCTCTCCCTTCTCCCGCCCCCTCCGGGGTACAAGGCAATTTACTAGGCAAGCCCCCCTGGCGTTGACCCAGCTCATCATCGCTTACTATCTGGTTAAGATGCGGGAGCTGGCCATTGAGCGGGGACACCTGCGTGTGGCCTAGGGGAAGCGATGCTGAAGTTTGCGCCCTCCATCCTCACGGCGGACCTGGCGAGGCTGAAGGAGGTGGTCCAGGAAGCTGAAGCGGCGGGAGTGGACTGGATCCACCTGGATGTAATGGATGGGGTCTTCGTCCCGAACCTCACCTTTGGCCCCATCCTGGTGGAGGCGGTGCGCCGGGTCACCTCTTTACCTTTGGACGTCCACCTCATGATCGTGAACCCCGAGCGCTACCTCGAGGACTTCGCCCGGGCGGGGGCGGACCACATCACCGTTCACTTTGAGGCCACCTATCATCCCCACCGGGCGGTGCAACGGGTGAAGGAGCTGGGGAAGAAGGCGGGGCTCGCCATCAATCCCGGGACTCCCCTCGAGGCCTTTGAACCCCTTCTTCCCGAACTGGACCTGGCCCTCCTCATGAGCGTGAACCCGGGGTTTGGCGGGCAGAAGTACATCCCCACCGCCACGGGGCGGCTTCAGCGGCTTCGTGCCATGCGGGACCAGCTAAACCCAGCCTGCCTCCTGGTGGTGGATGGGGGGGTGAACCGGGATACGGTGAGGGAAGTCTACCAAGCGGGCGCCGACGTGGCGGTGGCCGGGAGTGCCCTTTTCAACGGGCGGCCCGTGGTGGAAAACCTAAAAGCGCTTAAGGAGGTTTTGTATGCCCTTGGTGGTGGGTAAGGAAGTTTTGGACAAGGCACGGCGCGAGGGGTACGCCGTGCCCAGCTTCAACACCAACAACCTGGAGATCACCCAGGCAATTTTGGAGGTGGCGGAAGAGCTCAAGGCCCCGGTCTTCATCCAGGTTTCCGATGGCGCCCGCAAGTACGCGGGCATGGAAAACCTGGCCAACCTGGTCAAGGACATGGCGAGCCGGGTGCGGGTGCCCGTGGTCCTCCACCTGGACCACGGGGCCGATTTCGCCATGGTCATGCAGGCCCTGCGGGCTGGGTTCACCAGCGTCATGATTGACGCCAGCCACCACCCTCTTGAAGAAAACGTCCGGGAAACCAGGAAGGTGGTGGAGGCGGCCCATGCGGTGGGGGTGAGCGTGGAGGCGGAGCTGGGCCGGCTCCAGGGCATTGAGGACAACGTGCAGGTTTCCGAGGCGGAGGCCTTTCTCACCGATCCGGAGGAGGCGGAGCGCTTCGTGGCGGAAACGGGAATAGACTACCTTGCCATCGCCATCGGCACGAGCCACGGGGCCTACAAGGGCAAGGGCCGTCCCTACATTGACCACCGGCGCTTGCAGGAAATCGCCAGGCGGGTTTCCTTGCCCTTGGTCCTTCACGGGGCCAGTGGGGTTCCCGCCTGGCTCAAGGAAAAGCTGTTGGCCACCGGGGCCGAGGTGAAAGAGGCCACGGGCATCCACGACGAGGACATCCAGAAGGCCATCCCCAACGGCATCGCCAAGATCAACATTGACACCGACCTGCGCCTGGCCATGACCCTGGGCATCCGCGAGGTGGTGGTGGGGAGCCCCAGAGAGTTTGACCCGCGGAAGATTATCGGCAAGGGCCGGGACTACCTGAAGCAGGTTATACGGGAAAAGTTCCAACTAATGAGGACTGTGGGGCGGGCTTAGGAGGGAAAAGCTGGGGGCCCCGCCTAAAGGCGGGGCCCTTTTGGTCGGGGAGGCCGGATTTGAACCGACGACCACACGCACCCCAAGCGTGTGCGCTACCAGGCTGCGCTACTCCCCGGCGCGCAAGGGTTAGTGTAGTCCCCCAAAGGTGCCTCGTCAAGTAGACTGGGCCCCATGGAGATCCGCGACCTTAAGCGCCTGGCCCGCTTTAGCCAGGAGAAAATGGCCAAGATCCCGGTGTTTGACTCGCCCTACATGTTCTACGACCTGTACGCCCTCCTTCCCGGCCAGGCCCAGAAGGTGCACGCCCACGAGGGGGCGGACAAGGTCTACTGCGTCTTGGAGGGGGAGGTGGTGGTGCAGGTGGGGGAGGAGGAGGCCCTTTTGGCGCCGGGGATGGCGGCCTTGGCCGAGGCGGGTAAGCCCCACGGGGTGCGGAACGAGTCGGCGAGCCCCGCCCTCCTCCTGGTGGTCATGGCCCCGAGGCCCTAAGGCTTTCACACCCCTTTCAAGCCTTAGGGGTAAGCTCAAGGCCATGCTCCAGGAGCGCCCTCCCGCCGACCTGGGCTTCTTGGCGGAGCTCCTTCGCCGCTACCCGGTGCGGGTGGTCTTCCGGGGGGAGGTGTTGCCCGAGCCGCCCTTGAAGGGGGAAAAGCTCTGGGAGGAGGGGGAGCTCGCCCTTTACTGGGAGGGGAGGCCTCCTTCCCGGGAGCTCCAGGAGGCCCTGCGCCTTCTCCTTAAGGCCTTTCGTCAGGTACTTGCCCTTCGCGAGCGGGAGCTGGCCCTACTCCGGGCCCAAGGGGAAAGCGAGCGGCTTCTTCGCCTCCTCCTTCACGAGATCAAGAACCCCTTGATGAGCATCTTGGGCGCCTTGGAGCTCGCCCGGGAAACCGAGGAGCTTCCTGAGGAGGCCAAGGAGCTTTTGGAGATCGCCGAGCGCTCTGCCCGGCGCATCCAGGACCTCCTGCAAAGGGCCCAGGAGTACCTGAGCCTGGGCCAAGGGGTGCGGCTTAAGGCGGAGCGGGTGGACCTAAAGGCCCTGCTCCTCCAGGCGGCGGAGGAGGTGCGGCCCCTGGCCCGCAGGAAGCGCCTGGCCTTGCGCCTGGCCCTGCCCAAGGGGGAGGCTTGGGTCTATGGGGATAGGGACTGGCTGTACCAGGCCCTTCTCAACGTCCTTAATAACGCCGTCAAGTACACCCCGGAAGGGGGGAGGGTGAGCGTGCGGCTCCTGCGGGGAAAGGACCGGTACGGCATCGCCGTGGCCGACACCGGGCCCGGCATTCCCGAGGGAGAGCAGGACAAGGTTTTTGAGCCCTTTTTCCGGGCCTCCACCAGGGGGGAGGTGGAGGGGACGGGGCTTGGGCTTGCCCTGGTGAAGCGGGTCCTCGAGGCCCACGGGGGGGAAGTGCGCCTAAAAAGCCGCCTGGGGCGGGGAAGCACCTTTCTCCTCCTCCTTCCCCGGCCCCGCCCCGGGCAGCGGGCCCCGGTGGGGCGGCTTTTATTGCTCCTGGTGGCGGTGATCGCCCTGGCCCGGCTTCCCATCTACCCCGCCCCCTTGGGCTCCCGGGCCTTTGGAGAGGTGCCGGGGGGAGAGGTGGTGCGCCTGAAGGGGCTTGAGCTCGCCTTCAGCCCCGATGCCCAAGGGGAGGCCCGACGCTGGCGGAGCCTTTGGGGCGGGGGGGAAAGGCTCCGCGTGGCCTTGGAAAAGGGCGCGGTGGAGGCGGTGCGGGAGGGAAACGCAAGCCTCGCCTTCGCCACCCCTGAGGGGGAGCTTAGGCCCACGGGCACCCACCTGCGCTTATCCCGCGAGGAGCGGGCCCGGGTCTCCCTCTATCGGGGCCGGCTTGCCCTGGGGCAGGAGAGCCTGCCCGCTGGGGAGGGTGCCCTTTTGGGCACGGGGGTGCGGAGGAAGCTCCTTCCCGCGCCCCTGGTGCGGCCGGTGCCGGGGGAAGGGGGCGAGGTGGTCTTCCGCTTCCTGGGCCCCGAGGGGGCCAGGGGGTTTTGGGTGGAGGTGCGAAGCGGGGAAAGGGTGGTCCTCTCGGCCCGGGCGGAAGGGGGGCTATTCCGCTACCTTCCCCAGGCAGACCGGGTGAGCCAGGTGCGGGCCTTCGCCCTGGACGAGGTGGGGCTTTTGGGCTACCCCTCGGACCCCGTGCCTTTCCGGGAACGGCATAGCTTTTTCCAAGGCAAAAGGCGCTTGCCCCAGGACCCCGTGGGGGCGGAGGCCTTCTTGAGGCGGGCGGTGGAGGCCTTCCCCGACGACGCGGAGGCCTTGGGGGAGCTCGCCTTCGCCCTCTACCTCCAAGGCCGTCACGCCGAGGCCAAGCCCCTTTACGAGCGGGCCTTGGCCCTTCTGGATAGCCCCGACATCCGGGTGCGCTACGGCCGCCTCCTTTACCACATGGGCCGCTACGCCGAGGCGGAGGAGAGCTACCGCCAGGTGCTGGCCCAAGACCCCGGCAACCTGGACGCCCGCTGGGGCCTCGCCGAGGTGGTGCTGGCCCTGGGGCGGGCCAAGGAGGCGGAGCTCCTCGCCCGGCAGGTGCTTTCCCTAAAGCCCGACTACCCCTTGGCCCGCTTCACCCTGGCCAAGGCCTTGGTGGAGCAGGGGAGAAGGGAGGAAGCGCTTTCCCTTCTGCGGGAAGAACTCCGCCACCACCCCGACCCGGAGGTGGCGGCCTTTCTCCGGCGGCTTGAGGGACCTTGACTTTCGCAGAGCTTTCACAGGGCCCAGGTAGGGTGGATGGGGGGAGAAGCATGCGCATTCTGCTAGTGGAGGACGACCCTGCGGTGGCCAAGATTTTGACCCTGGCCCTGAAGCGGGGAGGCCACGAGCCCACCGTGGCTTCGGACTACCCTAGCGCTAGGGGATTGCTTACCCGGGACTGGGACGCCGTGATCTTGGACCTCAATCTGCCGGGGGGTTCGGGCCTGGATCTTTTGCGGTATCTGCGGCAGGAGCTGAAAAAGAATACGCCGGTGGTGGTCCTTTCCGGGCTTAAGCAGGAAAAGACCGCCACCGAGGTGCTGGCCTTGGGAGCCCAGGCTTATCTCACCAAGCCCTTTAGCCCCGGGGAGCTGTTGCGGAGGCTGGAAGAGCATGTGGCGGCGTGGTGAGCGGCTCTACGCCCTTTTGGTGTTCCTGGTGGTGGTCCTGGAGGCCGTGGCCCTGGGGGGGCTTGGGGTGGCCCTTTCTGGCCGCTTGTGGGGGCTTTGGGGGTATGGGACTGCCCGCCGGGCCCTTTTTCAGGCGTTCCTCCTCACCGGGGTCAGCTTGTTTTTCCTTTCCGCGTACATTTTACTCTATCACGCCTACACCGAGGCCAAGGAGCTTCGGGACCGGAAGGCCTACGAGGACTGGCTTTCCCGCTTTACCCAAGCCCTTTTCGGCGAGGGGGCGTTGCCCCCACCGCCGTGGCCGAGGGTGGCCCTGGAGGCCCTTTTGCACCTGAGGGAGATGCTCCAAGGGGATCTGGCCGAGCGGGTGGAGGCTTGGCTGCGCCAGGCAAGGCCTTCCTGGGGGCGGATGCTCCGAAGCCGCTTCGCTTCCCGTCCCGCCCGGCTCGATGCCCTGGACGCCCTGGCCCAGGCGCGGCTTCCGGAAACCCTGGACCTCATCCTCCCCTATCTGGACCATCCCGACCCGGTGCTCCGGTTGGCGGCGGCGCGGGCTGGGGCCCGGGTGGCCCAGGGAGAGGGGCTTTTGGCCTTGGGGCGGGCTTACTTGCGGGCCCACCTCCCCCGGGGGGCGCTTTTGGAGGCCCTTCTCCTTCTGGAAGACCGGGCGGAGCCCGTGCTGGCCTTGCTCCTGGAGGAGGGGGGAAGGGAGGAACGCTGGGCGGCTTTGGAGGCCTTGGGCAGGCTGAAGCTCAGGAACTTGGCGTCGTCGGCGCTGGCCTTTTTGGAAGATCCAGACCCGGAGCTGAAGGCGGCTGCCATGCGGGCCCTCCTCCGGCTGGGCCATGCGCCTAAAGGGCACGAGGAGGTTCTCCTGGCCGCCCTCAAGGACGAGCGGGAGTTCTTGCGGGTGCACGCCGCTCGGCTCCTGGCCCTTTTGCAAAACGATCTGGCGCGGCGGGCGCTATGGCACGCCCTTTCTGACCCTTCCTTCTACGTGCGCCGGGCTGCAGCCGAAGGGCTCATGCGCCTGGACCCGGCGCTTCTGGCCCAGGCGGCCCATAAGCACCCCGACCCTTACGGGCGGGCCATGGCCCAGCAGCTTTTGCAGGAGGCGGCGTGAGGGTCTTAGCCTGGTTCCTTTTCGCCTACCAGGTGTCCGTCCTCTGGTACTTTGCCTTCCTCAACTTCCTCTACGCGCTCTTCGCCCTCTTTGGCCTGCGCATGGTGGCCCGCTACGCCCGGGAGCTTTCTGAGCTCGCCCTAAAGGACCTCCTGGAGCGGGAAGCGTACCTTCCCGTTTCCATCTTGGTGCCCACCTACAACGAGGAGAAAACCATCGCCGCCTCGGTGCGCTCCTTCCTCGCCCTCCACTACCCGGAGTTTGAGGTGATCGTGGTGGCGGACGGGCCCAAGGATAGGACCCTAGAGGTCCTGAAGGAAACCTTCCGCCTGGTGGAGGTGGACTGGGTTTACCGCCGAGTTCTTCCCAGCAAGCCGGTGCGGGCCATTTACCGCTCGCTTTCGCACCCCAACCTCTTAGTGGTGGACAAGGAAAACGGGGGCAAGGCGGACGCCTTAAACGCTGGGCTCAACCTGGCCCGCTATCCCCTTTTCTGCGCCGTGGACGCGGATAGCCTCCTGGACGCCCAGGCCCTCCTCCGGGCGAGCCGCCTCTTCTTGGAGGATGACCGAGTCTTGGCGGTGGGGGGAACCATCCGCCCCCTAAACGGCGCCGTGGTGCGGGAAGGGGTGGTGGAGGCCCTGCGGTTACCCCGGGGCTTCCTGGAAAAAATGCAGGTGATTGAGTACGCCCGGGCCTTCTTCCTGGGGCGGGCGGGGTGGAGCGCCATGGGGGCGCTTCTCATCATCTCGGGGGCCTTTGGCCTCTTCCGCCGGGAGGCGGCGCTAAGGGTGGGGGGCTACCGCACGGACACCGTGGGGGAGGACATGGAGCTGGTGGTGCGCCTCCACCGCCGGGCCCGGGAAGAGGGCCGGGACTACCGCATCCTCTACACCCCAGACCCCATCTGCTACACCGAGGTGCCCGCGGACCTGGCCACCTTGCGCAAGCAACGCAACCGCTGGCACCGAGGGCTTTGGGAGGTGCTTTGGGCCCATCGGGCCATGCTCTTCAACCCCCGGTATGGCCGTCTGGGCCTGGTGGCCATGCCCTACTTCTTTGTCTTTGAGGCGCTGGCCCCGGTGGTGGAGGTGCTGGGCTACCTCCTCTTGCCCGTTTTCTGGGCCCTTGGGCTTTTGCACCCCGAGTTTGCCCTTCTTTTCCTGCTCTTGGCCTTGGGGTATGGCGTTTTGCTTTCCCAGCTGGCGGTGGGGATGGAAACCCTGCTTTTGCAGCGCTACCCCAGGCTAGGGGACCGACTTGCGCTATTGGGACTTGCCGTCCTCGAGGCCCTGGGCTACCGCTAGCTCCTGGCCCTGGAGCGCTTTCTCGCCACCTTCCAGGTGTGGCGCAAGCGGGGGGAGTGGGGCGAGATGCGAAGGAAGGGCTTAGAGTCCCCGGAAGCGCAAGGCCACGAGAAGCCGTAAGCCCATGGAGGCGAGGATGGGCAGGTGGTAGGAGCTCGGGCCCAGGCTGGCGAGGCCTCCACCCAGGAGGCTTCCCGTGAGCCCTCCAAGTCCCATGGCCAACCAGAAAAGGGCCAGGTAGCCGTTTCGTGCCTCCTCAGGAGCCCGAGCCAAGGCAGCGTTCACCAAGGCGGTGCCGAGACCGCTCCAGGCCAAGGCGTCGGCCACGGCGGAAAGCCAGATGGGCCAGGGAAAGGCCGCCGTGCCCAAAAGCCAAAGGAGGGGCATGGCGGCCCCCACCATCCCCGCCCGGAAGACCACCACCCCGTGCCCCGCCCTGTCCGCCAGGCGGCCCCAAAGGGGCCCAAAGAGGAGCCCCGAGGTGGCGGAGATCAGGGTCCATAGCCCCACCTGGGTCATGGAAAACCCGCCCACCTTGACGAAGTAGGGTACCACGAAGGGCCCGCCCACCATCACCGCCCCGTACCAAAGGAAGACCAAGCCCAGGTAGTTTCGGTAGGCCCGGTCGCCCAAGGCGGCCCGCAAGGCGGCTTGGGGTGGGGGCGCGGGGGCCGGCGGGGGCTCGTGTTGCAGCCGCAGGACCAGGACCGACAAAAGCCCCGCCCCCACCCCGAGGAGGAGCACCGCCTGGTACCCCGTGGGAGGGGGAAGGGTGTCGGCCACCAGGCCCCCAAGGAGGTTCCCCAAGGTGCCCACCAGGCCCAAAAGGGCGTTCCTTAGGCCAAAGTAGCGGCCCCGCCTTTCTTGCGGCACCAGGTCCGCCATCCAGGAAAGCCAGAGCACCCCCACGGGGGCGGCCAAAAGCTGGGAGGCCCCGGCGAAGAGGAGGAGGGCCGGGATCCTAAGCCCCTCGGGCAGGAAGGGGGCCAGGAGGGCGGGCAAAAAGAGGAGGCGGGAGGCCAGGTTGAGGCGCACCGTCAACGCCCTGCGGCTTCCCCGCATAAATAGGGCTAAAGGAGCCGTGAGCTGGGCCAAAAAGGGCAGCGATCCCAGAAGGGCCAAGGCCAAGGGGGGTGCTCCCAGCGCCAGGGCGTAGCCCGTGACCAGGACCCCCGTGGTCCAGTAGAGGAACAAGACGGCCAGGGTTCCTTCCCAGATGGATAGCCGCAAGGAGCGCTCCGGTTCCACCCGCCCATTATCCTTGAACCGGGTAAAATCTCCCCCATGGAGACCGCCATCACGAGGATGCTGGGCATCCGCTATCCCATCGTGGCCGCGCCTATGTTCCTGGTTTCCGGGGCCAGGCTCCTTTTGGCCGTGGCCGAGGCGGGGGCCATTGGGGTCATCCCCAGCCTCAACTTCCGCACCCACGCCGCTTTCCGGGAGTTTTTGGAAACTTTCCCGCAAGGAGTCCCCTTCGGCGTGAACTTAATTCTTAAGAATAATCCCCGCCTCGAGGAGGACCTGGAAGCCGTGGCCGAGCGCAAGGTCCCCTTGGTGGTTACCTCTTTGGGGGACCCCACCCGGGTGGTGGAGAAGGTCAAGGCCTATGGGGGCGTGGTCTGGTGCGACGTGGTGGGCCTGCGGCACGGCCGGAAGGCGGTGGAGGCGGGGGCTGACGCCCTGGTGGCCGTGGCGGCGGGGGCGGGGGGGCACGCCGGAGGGGTGAGCCCCTTTGTCCTGGGGCCTTGGCTCAGGGAGGAGCTTGGGGTGCCCGTGCTCATCGCCGGTGGCATCGCCACGGGAAGGCAGGTTCTGGCCGCCTTGGCCCTGGGGGATGGGGCCTACATCGGCACCCGCTTCATCGCCACCTTGGAGTCGGAGGCGCCCTTGGAGTACAAGGAGGCCCTCCTGCGCGCCGCTCCAGAGGACATAGAGTACACCCCGGAGGTGACGGGGGTGCCCGCCAACTTCCTCAAGGAGTCCTTGGAGCGCTTCCGCCAGGGTGGGGGGAAGGCTTGGAAGGAGGTCTATTCCGCCGGGCACGGGGTGGCCTTCATCCGCGACATCCCCTCGGCCAAGGAGGTGGTGGCCCGCCTGGTGGCGGAGTACCAGGAGGCCAAGCGCGCGCTTCCGTAAGTTTTTGCCCATGGCTTCCCGGGCTTCTTTGCGGACCATGCCAAGGTGGATTGCCCTTTTGGTCCTCTTGGGCCTCGCTTGGGCCCAGTACGACCTGGTGGTGTACGGGGCCACCCCGCAAGGGGTGGCGGCGGCGGTGGCCGCGGCCCAGGAGGGGCTTAAGGTGGCCCTGGTGGAGCCGGGCCGGGGGGTGGGGGGTGTCCTCACCCAAGGGTGGCTGGCCACCTTAGACGTGGCCAAAGACGGGGAAGGGTTGCTCCAGGGGGGGCTTTTCCGGGAGTTTTACCGCCGGGTGGGGGGGGAGCCCTCCTTTGATGTGGAGCGAGCGGAAGAGGTCTTTTGGGACATGTTGCGCCAGTCGGGGGTGGAGGTGCGCTTGGAGGAGCCTTTAGACGGCGTGGAGGTGGAGGCACCCCGCCTCCTGGCCCTAAAGACCCCAAAGGCCACCTACCAGGCCCCCTACTTTCTGGATGCCAGCGACACCGCCGAGCTGGCCTTTCGCGCGGGGGCTTCCTTCACCCTGGGGCGGGAGGACACGGGGCTGGACCGCCGCCTTATGGCCGCCACCTTGGTTTTTCGCCTGGAGGGGGTGCCTTGGGGGGCGGTTTTCTTGGCTCTCAACTACGAGGGGCAGGTGCGGCGCACGGGGGCGGGGGCCTGGGGCCGGAGCGGTTGGGGCTTCGGCGAGCTGGTGCGGGGGTATACCCCCTCGGACCCCACCCGCTACGCCCTGAGGGGCCTCAACCTCTCCCGCCAGGACGACGGGAGCCTCTTGGTCAACGCCCTCCTCCTTTTCGGCCTCGAGAGCTTAGACCTCTTGGAGCTGGAACGGAGGCGGCAGGAAGCGGCCCTAGAGGCGGAGCGGGTGGTGGCCTTCCTGCGGGAGAAGGACCCCTTGCTCTTCGGCACCGCCCGCCTGGCCCAGGTGGCCCCTCTCCTTTACATCCGGGAAAGCCGCCACCTCAAGGCCCTTTACCGCCTGCGAGCCGAAGAGGTTCTCCTGGGCAAGGACTTTCCCGACGCCGTGGCCCTGGGCGGCTATCCCTTGGACGGCCAGGCCTACTTCCCTGGGGAAACCCCTTACCTCCTCGGGACCCCGGCGCCCTATGGGGTCCCCTTCCGCACCCTGGTGCCCCGGGAGGTGGCCAACCTGCTGGTGGTTTCCCAGGCGGCGGGGTTTGACAGCGTGGCCGCCTTTTCCGCCCGGGTGGTGCCCCTGCAGATGGCCTTGGGGGAGGCGGCGGGGGTGGCGGCGGCCCTGTTGCGCCTTGCACCCCAGGCGGGGCTGGAGCGGGTGCCCATGGGCACTTTCCAGGAGTTGGCCGCAAGCCCCAACGCCCTCGAGGCCCTGCGCAAGCGCCTCCTGGAGCGGGGTGGGCGGCTTTCCTCTCGGGAGAAGGGCCGGGCCGAGACGGACAGGCCCGGCTACCGGGAAGCGGTGAGCCTACTGAGGCGGGGGCTGTTCGCTGGGCCCTACTACCTCAAGGGCACCTTGGGGCTTTCGGAGCCCATTTTGCTCGGGGACTTCCTGGCTAACCTGGAGCACTATTACCGGGCCAAGGGCCCCGAGGAGCGGCTAAGGGTGGTCCTAAAGGCCCGAGAGCTCTACCGGGAGGAACTGCATAAGCCCTTGCGGCGCCCCCTCCTTAGCCAGATCCTGCAAGCGTTGGGAGAGTCCCCCCTTCCGGGGGAGGGGGGGGTGAGCCGGGGCGAGGCGGCAAAGCTCCTTTCCCGCCTTCTGCCATAATAGCCTAGGGTGCTGGCGGTTCTGCTCCTTCCCGAGTTTTCCGAGCTGGAGGCCGCCCTTGGCCTCGAGGCGGCCCGCCGCTTGGGGCTTCCCGCCTACACCGCGGCCAAGGGCAGGAAGGGCACGCCGGGGCTTGCCGGCTCCGTCTGGACCCCCACCTACGCCTTCCCGGCCGCTCCCAAGCCCACGGCCCTCCTCATCCCGGGGGCCAAAAGGCCCAAGCGCTTGGCCCAGGACCCGGCCTGGCTGGCCTTCTTGGAGGAGGTGTGGGAGGGCCTGGAGGCGGTGTTCGTGGGCTATAACGCCCACCTCTTTTTGGCGGAGGCGGGAAGGCTTCCCGAGGAGGTGGCGGCGGGGGAAGAGGTGGCCCAGGATCTGGTGCAGATGGGCTACCGGGTGAGAGAGGAAGGGTTCTGGAAGGTGGATAGGGTCTACACCTCCCATGGGGGCCTGGCCCTTCTTCGGGCCCTAGAAGACTGGGCCCAGAAAGCGGTTGTGCTTTGAGTTTGGACTAAGGTACACTAAACCCATGTCCGTCCGGGAGTACCAGAAAAGGCGCCGCCGGGACCGGATCTTTCAGGCGGCTATGAAGCTTTTCCGCGAGCGGGGCTTTCAGGAAACCACCGCCACGGATATCGCTAAAGCGGCCCACGTTTCCCGGGGCACCTTTTTCAACTACTTCCCGTACAAGGAGGCGGTGCTCCTAGATTACGGGAGCCTCCTCCTAAACCGCCTCCGGGAAGAGGTGCGGCGCAAGCTGGCCCAGGGTCAAGACCCCTTGGCGGTGTTGCGCTACCTTTTCCAGGAGCTCGCCACCTTCACTAAGGGGGAAAAGGACCTTCTCCTTCCGCTCCTTTACGAGCTTTTAAACCCCGACCCCATCCGGGCCCGGGCGGCGTTCCAAGCCCTGCCCTTGGGGGACCTGATCGCGGAAGTCCTGAAGCCCTTACAGGAAAAAGGGATCGTGCGCCAGGATCTTTCCTTGGAGCGCATGGGGCGCACCCTGGCGGACCTTTACTTTTTGGCGGCCTTGCGCTGGGCGGCCTACACCCCCAAGCGAGACCTGGAGGAGGAGCTGGACAAGTTCTTGGCCCTGGCCCTGGAGGGCGTCCTGACCCGGGAAACGACCAAGGCCTAATCCGCCGCCACCTGGATCCTCTCGGCGATCTCGGGGATGCGGGCCAGGAAGGCCCCGGTGGGGCTTCCCGAAAGGGCCACCTCCTCCGGGGTGCCCTCGGCCACGATCTCCCCGCCCCGGTCCCCGCCCTCGGGGCCCAGGTCAATGACCCAGTCCGCCGTCTTCACCACGTCCAGGTTGTGTTCAATGACCACCACGGTGTTCCCGGCGTCCACCAAGCGGTGGAGGACGTCCAAGAGTTTGGCCACGTCCTCAAAGTGGAGGCCCGTGGTGGGCTCGTCCAGGATGTAAAGGGTGCGGCCCGTGGCCTTGCGCCCCAGTTCCGTGGCCAGCTTGATCCGCTGGGCCTCGCCGCCGGAGAGGGTGGGGGAGGGTTGGCCCAAGCGCATGTAGCCCAGCCCCACGTCCACCATGAGCTGGAGCTTGCGGGCGATGGTGGGAACGTTTTGGAAAAACTCCAGGGCCTCCTCTGCGGTCATGTCCAGGACGTCGGCGATGCTCTTTCCCCTAAGCTTCACCTCCAGGGTTTCCTTGTTGTAACGCTTGCCCTTGCACACCTCGCAGGGCACGTAGAGGTCGGGCAGGAAGAGCATCTCAATCTTCACCGTGCCGTCGCCGCCGCAGGCCTCGCACCGCCCCCCCTTGACGTTGAAGGAAAAGCGCCCGGGCCCGTAGCCCCGCTTCCTGGCCTCCGGCGTCTTGGCGAAGAGGTCGCGGATCTCGTCAAAGATCCCCGTGTAGGTGGCGGGGTTGGAACGGGGGGTGCGGCCGATGGGGGACTGGTCAATCTCAATGACCTTATCCAGGTGCTCCACCCCTTCCAGGGCCTCGTAGGCTCCCGGGGTGGCCTTGGCCCGCATGAGCCTTTGGGCTAAGGCGGCGTAGAGGACGTCGTGGATCAGGGTGCTCTTGCCGCTTCCCGAAGGCCCCGTCACCGCCACAAAGCGGCCCAGGGGGATTCTGAGGGTGACGTTTTTTAGGTTGTGCTCCCTGGCGCCCCGTAGCACCAGCCACTTGCCGTTCCCCTTGCGGCGCTCCTTGGGCACGGGGATCTTCTTCTCGCCCCTGAGGTAGGCCCCGGTGAGGCTATTGGGGCTTTTCAGGATTTCCTCCAAGGGCCCTTGGGCCACCACCTCCCCCCCGTGGATGCCCGCCCCTGGGCCCATGTCCACGATCCAGTCGGCGGCCCGCATGGTTTCCTCGTCGTGCTCCACCACGATGAGGGTGTTGCCCAGGGATTGCAGGCGCTTCAGGGTGGCGATGAGGCGCTGGTTGTCCCGGGGGTGGAGGCCGATGGAGGGCTCGTCCAGGACGTAGAGTACCCCGGTGAGGCCGCTCCCCACCTGGGTGGCCAGGCGGATGCGTTGCGCTTCCCCGCCGGAGAGGGTGTTGGCCGCCCGGTCCAGGGTGAGGTAGTCCAGGCCCACCCCCACCAGGAAACCGAGCCTTTCCACGATCTCCCGCAGGATGGGCCGGGCGATCTGGGCCTGGAAGGGGGAAAGGTGCCCTTCTAGCCCCTGGAAGAAGGCCAAAGCCTCCCGCACGGGTAAGGCGGAGACCTCGGCGATGTTCCTCCCCGCCACCTTCACCGAAAGCACCTCCTTCTTGTAGCGGGTGCCCCCGCAGACGGGGCAGGGCTTCAGGGACATGAAGCTCTCCAAGACCTCCCGCACCCCTTCGGATTCCGCCTCCTGGTAGCGCTTCTCCAACCAGGGGATGACCCCTTCGTAGTGGACCTCCACCCGGAAGGTTTCCTTCCCCCCCCGGCGAAAGACCACTTCAAAGGGCTCGGGCAGGCCGTAGAGCACCGCCTTCTTGGCCGCTTCCGGCAGGTCCTTGAAGGGGGTCCTTAGGTCAAAGCCCAGGTGCTCGGAGAGGGCCCTGAGGCGGTCCCAGAGGTAGCTCCGCCCCGTGTCCCGCCCCCGGGCCCAGGGCAGGATGGCCCCTTCCGCCAAGGAGAGCTCGGGGTTCACCACCAGCTCGGGGTCAAACTCCTGCTTGTAGCCGAGGCCGGAGCAGGCGGGGCAGGCCCCGTAGGGGGCGTTGAAGGAGAAGATGCGGGGTTCCAGCTCCTCTAGAACACTTCCGTGCTCGGGACAGGCGAACTTTTCCGAATAGAGCTCCTCCTCCCCCAAGTCGGGGTAGAGGACGCGCATGAGGCCTTCGCCCCGGAGGAGGGCGAGCTCCACCGCCTCGGCGATGCGGGGGCGCTCCTCCTCCTTGAGGACCACCCGGTCAATCACCAGGTCAATATCGTGCTTCTCGTACTTTTCCAAGTTGAGGTTTTGCGCCTCTTCCAAGAGGTAGATCACCCCGTCCACCCGCACCCGGGCGTAGCCCTCCTTCATGAGTTGCTGGAAAAGCTTGCGGTATTCTCCCTTCCTCCCCCGCACCAAGGGGGCCATGAGGACCGCCCGGGTGCCAGGAGGCCGTTGCAGGAGGCGGTCGGTGATCTCGCTGGCGGACTGCTTCTCAATGGGGCGGCCGCAGGTGGGGCAGTAGGCCTGGCCCACCCGGGCGAAGAGGAGGCGGAGGTAATCGTGGATTTCGGTGACGGTGCCCACGGTGGAGCGGGGGTTGTGGCTTGTGGTCTTCTGGTCAATGGAGATGGCGGGGGAGAGGCCCTCGATGCTCTCCACCTCCGGCTTGTCCATGACCCCGAGGAACTGGCGGGCGTAGCTGGAGAGGCTTTCCACATAGCGCCGTTGCCCCTCGGCGTAGATGGTGTCAAAGGCTAAGGTGCTCTTGCCCGAGCCCGACACCCCGGTGATGACGATGAACTTGCCCCGGGGGAGCTCGAGGCTGATGTTCTTCAGGTTGTGCTCCCTGGCGCCCCGGATGACGATGCGGTCCATCCGTGGAAGTATACCACCCCCAGGGGGAAGGAGGTAGGGTGGGCGGGCTACAATGGGGCACATGGCGTCCTTCATGCGCCACGAGGCGGAGGAAGCCCCTCAGGTGGTGGAGCGGCTTCTACGGGAGAACGAGCCCGAGGTGAAGGGCCTCGCCGCCTTCCTCCGGCGGAGGCCCCCGGCCTTGGTCCTCACGGTGGCCCGGGGGAGTTCGGACCACGCCGCCCTCTTCGCCAAGTACCTCCTCGAGGCCCGCCTGGAATGGCCCGTGCTTTCCCTGGCCCCTTCCGTCCTCACCCTCTACCGGGCGCGGCCCAGGCCCCCTTACCCCGCCTTGCTCCTCGCCTACAGCCAAAGCGGGGAAAGCCCGGACCTCTTGGAAGCGGTGCGGGCCTACCGGGAGAAGGGGGTCCTCACCGTGGCCTTGGTGAACCGGGAGGAAAGCCCCCTGGCCCAGGCGGCGGAGGTGGTCTTGCCCCTCCACGCGGGGGAGGAGAGGGCGGTGGCCGCCACCAAGAGTTTTCTCGCCATGCTGGCTGCCACGGTCCACCTCCTCGCCCACACCCTGGAAGACCCTAAGCTTCGGCAAGCCCTGCCCGCCTTGCCCGAGGCCCTGAGCCGGGCCTTGGCTCCTCAGGGGGACCTGGGGTACTTGGAGGAAGCGGAAAGCCTCTTCGTCTTGGGCCGGGGCTTCACCTTCCCCGTGGTCCTGGAGGCGGCCTTAAAGCTCAAGGAGGTGGCGGCCCTCCACGCCGAGGGCCTTTCCCTGGCGGAGTTCCTCCACGGGCCCCAGGCCCTTTTGGAAGAGGGTTTTCCCGTCTTGGCCTTGGCGCAGAAGGACGAGGCCCTGGAGGAAACCCTTAGGACCTTGGAAGGCCTAAGGGCCAAAGGCGCCCACCTCCTCGTCCTCTCCCCCGAGCCCGACGCCTTGGCCCTGGCCCAAACCCCCTTGGCCCTTCCCGTGGCCCTGGGGCCCGAGCTCACCCCCTTGCTCCTCATCCAGGCCTTTTACCCCTTGGCCGAGGCCTTGGCCCGGGCCCGGGGGCAGGACCCCGACCGGCCCCGGCACCTTCGCAAGGTGACCCGGACCCGCTAGAAGACCTTTTCCCCCAGGGGAACCTCCCGCTCGGGGGTGAGAAGGACCACCCGGCCCGCTTCGTCCTTCACGCCAAGGACCAGGACCTCCGAGGGGAAGCCCCCGATGACCCGGGTGCCCAGGTTCACGGCGCAGACCACCAGGCGGCCCACCAGGGCCTCGGGTGTGTAGAGCTCGGTGATCTGGGCCGAGCTCCGCTTTATCCCTAAGGGTCCCAGGTCAATCCAGAGCCGGTAGCTGGGCTTGCGCGCCTTCTCGTGGGGTTCGGCTTTGACCACCCTCCCCACCCGCAGGTCCAGGGTTTGGAAAGCTTCCAGCGCCTCCATGCCCTGATTTTGCCCTAAAGGAAGAGCGCAGGAAGCGAAATCCCCTGCCGGGGGGCAGGGGTGTTTCTGGTGGGCCGTGCAGGACTTGAACCTGCAACCAACCGGTTATGAGCCGGCCGCTCTGACCGATTGAGCTAACGGCCCGCGCCAAGGCCTTATTTTAGCACAGGGTGCCCTTATGGCCAGATGTCCTTCCCCGCAGGGTGTAAACTTTAAAGCGGAGGTGAAAGGCATGACGGTGAACGAGAGCACCGCCGACCGGGTCATCCGCTTCGTTTTGGCCCTGGTTCTCTTCTACTTCGCCTTCCAGTCCGCTTCTCCTTGGAACTGGATCTTGGGGATCGTGGCCGTGGTCCTCCTCTTCACGGCCATCACCGGCTTCTGCGCCCTGTACAAGGTCTTGGGCATCAGCACCAGGCGGTGAGCTGGCCCCTCGCCCCAGGGGAGTGGGTCCGGGTGGAGTTTTGGAAGTACCCGGAAGAGTGCCTTCACTACCATTGGGAGGCCCGGGTGGTGGAGGTGCGGCCGGAGGGCGTGCTCACCCTCTTGCCCCAGGGTGGGGTCTTCCACCACGTGGCCAAGGGAAGGTCCCTTGTCCTGGACCACGATGCCTACGTGGCCTTCTTTCCCGGGGCCTGGTACTCCGGGGGCCCCGACGTTCGCCAAGGCAAGGTCTTGGAATACTACTGGAACGTGCAGACCCCGGCGGAGTGGACGGGGAAGGCCTTCCGCCAGTACGACTTGGAGCTGGACGTGAAGTGCCGGGCGGATCACGCCTGCCAGGTGTTTGACCGGGAGGAGTTTTTGGCCAAGCGGCACCTTTACCCGCGCGCTTGGGTGGAGGAGGCGGAAAGGGCAGTGGAGGCCATCTTGCGGCACATGGGCGAGGGGCGTTGGCCGGTCCTGCCCCCGGGGGAGCCCCTTCCTTGGATGGAGCGGATCTAGGGGAAAAAGCGGGGCGGGTTAGCGCTTGGGGGGGCCTCGGTCCCTGGGCCAAAGACCTTTAGGGGAACGAGGGTCTGGCCTTCCAGGCGCCAGTATCCCTCGAGGACCACTTGGTAGAGGAGCCCTTTAAAGAAGCCGTGGAAGCTATCTTCCCAGGTTTCCAGGTTCTGCGCCCGCAGGGGGTAGTTGTGCCAGGCGGGGCCTAGGTAGTAAAGCCAGGGGTCCTCGAGGACCCGCGTGTCCTCGGGGGAAAGGCCCAAAATGGCGTTGAAATAGCCCCTCAGTCGGCTGGCGGTGAAGAGGAGGTTGAGGTAGGGTTCCTCCAAAGCGGCCCGTGCCTCCGCCTCCGTGCGGGGGAAGGGCCTCGAGGGGTCCCAAGCCCCAAAGCGCCTAAGCCTTTCCTCCTGCTTGAGGGCGTCTTCCCAGCTCATCTGGGCCAGGCCCAAGGTGCGGCTAAAAGGGGCCTGCCCCTGCAGCGACGCTAAGTCCTGTGCGAGGGCGTCCGCCGCCTCCCGCACCCCCCGGGAAAGCCCCAGGGCCTTGTCCCCCCCGTACTGCTCGTTGTCCACGATGGCCGCCAGCACGCCCGCAGGGATGCGCAAAGCCCCCGCCGCCGCCCGGATCTCCTGGGCGTGGGGCAGGACGTGGTGGGGAGCGGTGGGGAGGCCACCGAGGTCTACCCTCCGCTGGCGTTGGGCCTGGCCGATGGCTTCTACCCACCGCTGAGCGGCAAAAAGGGCTTCCTCCGGACTGCCGAAGGCGGATCGCTTTCCCGCCCGTTGGTTGCTCAGTTCCAGGCGCAACAGGCGGTCGTAGGCCCGGGCCGCCTTTTCCCCCAGAACGAGGTGCAGGCTCGCTTTGTTTTGCAGATGCAGGGCCACGAGCCTTTCCCGAACCGCCTTAGGGTAGGGGAGAAGGGCCCGAAGGTTGGGGGAAGGGGTGGGTTCGGGGAAGTTGGGTAGGGCGAAAAAAAGTAGGCCTGCCAAGGCCAAGACGAGCCAAGGACCGAAGGGCATGGCCCTTTTAGGGCTTGCCTTCCTCCACCGTGGCGGGGGGTACCTCCACCGTGGCCTCCACGGGATAGCCCACGTAGGTGCGCCGGCCCCCCAGGGTTCTTTCCAGCACTTCCCGCCACTCGGGCAGGTTAAGGAAGCGGTCCGCCTGGTTGCGGAGCTCCAGGTCGGCGAGCTCGTGGAGGCCCAGGAGGTGGACCTCCTTGCCCATGGCGCGGAGGGCGGCGAAGGTGTGGGCCAAGTCCCCCGAGCCGCTGGCCACGATGGCCCGGTCCCAGCGGGGGGCGGTGGTGAGAAGATCCGTGGCGATCATGGCCTCAAACCGGGCTTCCCCCCGGGTCAAGCGGCTTCGCACCGTGTAGCCCATAAAGACCAGGGCGTCAATGAAGCGCTGCTGACGCTCGTCCTCCGGGTCGGTGATGGGCACGTAATAAAAGGCGTTGTAAAGTTGCTCCGGCGTGGCGAACTGGGTGAGCACCCGCCGGTGATCCACGTTCCACCCGAGGCGCTTGGCCGCCAGGTACATGTAGGAACCATCAATGAAGAGGGCAACCCGCATATGCCCCCATGATAGGGCAAAAGCACCCCCCAGGGGTGGCCCTGGGGGGAGGAGGCTTCAGGCGGGGGATTTCTCCTCCGCCTTTTCCGAAGAGTGCCCCGGGTTCACCTTGAGGGCCGGGTTGGCGTAGGCGGCGGCGTGGTTGGCGGCGATGGCGGCCTCACCAAACCCCAGGACAATGAGGGGAAGCTTCCCCGGGTAGGTGACGATGTCCCCGCAGGCGTAAACCCCGGGAATGCTGGTGGCCATGGTGGTGTCCACCTTGATCTTGTTTTTCTCCAACGCCAGGCCCCAGTTGGCCAAGGGCCCCAGCTTGGTGAGGTAACCCGCTAGGATGAGTACGGCGTCCACCTCCAACTCCTCTTCCTCCTGGGTTTGGTTGTGGAAGATCACCGCCTTCTTTACCCAAACCTCCCCTTCTATCCGCCGCACCTCGTAAGGGGTGAGCACGGTGAGCCTTCCTTCCTCCGCTGCTTGGAAAAGCTCCTTCACGCTGGCCTCGTGGGCCCGGAACTGGGGCCTGCGGTGGATGAGGGTGATCTCCTTGGCGGTGTCCAGGAGGTTAAGGGCCCAGTCCACGGCGCTATCCCCCCCGCCCACGATGAGGACCCGCTTCCCTTGGAACTCCGCCTTGGTTTTCACCGCATAATACACCCCTTTGCCCTCAAACTCCTTCTCCCCCGGGGCGCCGAGGCGCCTGGGCTCAAACGCCCCCACCCCCGCGGCGATGATGACGGCCTTGGCGGTGTAGGCCTGGCCCGAAGAAGTGGTGACTTTGAAGACGTCCCCTTCCTTCTCCAAGGTTTCCGCCCGTTCCCCTAGGTTG
Organism: Thermus thalpophilus; assembly: GCF_022760915.1. Classification (NCBI taxonomy): domain Bacteria; kingdom Thermotogati; phylum Deinococcota; class Deinococci; order Thermales; family Thermaceae; genus Thermus; species Thermus thalpophilus. The sequence goes on from NZ_JAKTNS010000013.1 coordinate 19,913, forward strand.
TAGGTGGGATTAAAGGGGGCCACCTGTTCCACCAGGCCCCGCACCAGGTCCTTGGCGTAAACCTTGGGAAAGCCCGCCACGTCGTAAATGTATTTTTCTGGGTACAGGGCGGTGAGCTGTCCCCCAGGTTCCGGAAGGGGGTCCAAAAAGCGGAAGGAAAGCCCCCGCATGCCCACGTAAAAGCCCGCGAAAAGCCCCGCTGGCCCGGCGCCGATGATGATCACGTCCGTGTGCTCCATGACCTCACCTCTCCCCGGCATTTTACGCGCTCCGCTAGGGAAACGTGTCCTCAGTCCACCTGCAGGACCACCTTGCCGAAGACCCGCCTCTCTTCCAGGAGGCGGTGCCCCTCGGCCGCCTCTTCCAGGGGGAGTACCTGCCCCACCACCGGCTTGAGCTTGCCTTGCTCCACGAAGCGCAGGATGGGGAAGAGGCGGCTTTTGGAGCCCATGGTGGAGCCCAGGATGGAAAGCTGCCGGAAGAACACGTGGGCAAACGGCAGCGTGCCCTCGTACCCCGAGGAGGCCCCGGCGATGGCGATGCGTCCGCCGTTGGCCGTGGCCTTGATCACCCCTTCAAAGTAAAGGGCGCCGGTATGGTCCACCACCTTGTCCGCCCCCTTGCCCCCGGTGAGGCGGCGTACCTCCTTGTGCCAGTCGGGGTGGGTGTAGTTTACGGTTTCGTCAGCGCCGAGCTCCCTGGCTTTCCGGAGCTTCTCTTCCGAACCCGCAGTGGCGATGACCCGCGCCCCGAAGAGCTTGGCGATCTGGATGGCGGCCACGCTCACCCCGCTGCCCGCAGCCATCACCAATACCTCTTCCCCAGGACGCACCTGGAGCTTGTCCACCACCATCTGCCAGGCGGTGAGGAAGGTGAGGGGAATGGCGGCCGCCTCCACGAAGGAGAGGTTTTGCGGTTTCCTCACGAGATTGACCTCGGGCACCACCAGGTACTCCGCGTAGGCTCCCCAGCGATGCTCCCCCAGGATCTCGTACCGGGAACAGAGGTTATCCTCCCCCGCCAGGCAGCGCTCGCAGTGCCCGCAGGAGAGGCCGGGGTTCACCACCACCTCGTCTCCCGGAGCGAACCCCGTGACCCCAGGGCCCACCGCGTCCACTACCCCGCTGGCGTCCGCGCCCAGCACGTGGGGGAGGGGAAGCTTGGGGCTCGCCACCCCCTTGCGCACCCAGACGTCCAGGTGGTTGAGGGCCGCAGCCTTCACCCGTAAGCGCACCTCCTTGGGCCCTGGCTCGGGTGTAGGCACCTCCGCCACCTTCAGCACCTCCGGGCCGCCTCTCGCCTCCATGACCACCGCTTTCATGGCCGCCTCCTTATGCAGGGGATTTTTTCACGAACCCCCCCGCTGGTCAAGCGTGCTTGACAGGGGCTAAACGGAACCTGTAGCCTTAGCGCCGTAAGGCAAGAGGAGGCGAGAACATGAGAAGAGCCCTGGTGTGGATGGTAGGCCTTATCGCTCTGGCCGGCGCGGCCAGCGCCCAGACCTTTGTCTGGCCCCAGAAGTGGACCGTGGCCAAGCCCTCTGAGGTGAAGCGGGGAGGTACCCTGAGGCAAGCGACGATCTCCGACTACCGCACCTTCAACCCCTTCATCACCGCCGAGGCGGATAACGTGCCGGCCACCATCTCGGGGGCCAGGGGCCTGGTCATCCGCGACCCCACCACTGGGGACTGGATCCCCTACATGGCGGAGTCCTTCAGCATCAGCCCCAACAAGCTGGAAATCACCTTTAAGATCCGCCGGGGCATGAAGTGGTCCGACGGCCGCCCCATCACCGCCGACGACTGGATCATGACCTGGCGCATCCACACGGATAAGGCGGTGGGGTCCAACAGGTACGATGACTTCTTTATTGACGGCAAGCCCATCACCCTGCGCAAGATTGACGACTACACCATCCGCTTCATCTACCCCAGGACGGATGCGGATGCCTTTAGGGTGGCCAGCTTTGCGCCCTGGCCGGCCCACATCTTCGGGCCCGTTTACCAGAAGGATGGGGCGGAGGGCATCAAGAAGATGTGGACCCTGAACGAAAAGCCCGAGAACATCGTGTCCGGGGGTCCCTGGCTCATCGAGAGCTACCGCCCGGGGGAGCGCCTGGTGCTGAAGCGCAACCCCGCCTTCGGGGAGTGGAACAAGGACGAGGCGGGCAACCCCCTGCCCTACCTGGACCGCTACGAGATCAAGATCGTCAAGGACACCAACGCCCAGCTGGCCGAGTTCCTGGCGGGGAACATCGACGTCTTTGCCCCCTCCACCGTGGACCACATCTCCCAGGTGCGCCAGGCCATCCAGCAAGGCCGCTTGGACGCCACCCTCAAGGTGAACGCCTCCCCGGTGGCCAGCAGCCAGTTCATGGTCTTCAACTGGAACAAGGCCTCGGATCCCTTCAAGCAAAGCCTTTTCCGCTCGGATAAGTTCCGCCGGGCCATGAGCCACATCGTGAACCGTCAGGCGGTGGTGGACATCGTCTACGGCGGTCTGGGCACCCCCATGTACACGAGCGTTTACCCCGTGCTTACCCAGTGGATCAACCCCAAGGTGCCCAAGTACGAGTATGACCTCCGGCAGGCGGCCAAGCTCCTTGCCGAGCTCGGCTTCATCAAGAAGGACCGGGAGGGGTACCTGGTGGACTCCCGGGGGCGGCGGATTGAGTTTAACCTCGCCACCAACGCCGGCAACACCCAGCGGGAGCAGATCGCCAAGCTGATCGTGGACGAGGCCAAGAAGGTGGGGGTCAAGGTCAACTTCCAGGCCATAGACTTCAACACCCTGGTGGGCCAGCTCCTCTCCTCGGGCCCCGACCGGCCCTTTGACGCCATCATCATCGGCCTCACCGGCGGCGGCCTCGACTGGCCCTTTGGCCCCAACGTGGTGCCCTGCAAGGGTAACCTGCACATGTGGAACAAGTCGGGCCAGTGCCTGGATCCCCGGGAAACCCAGCTAGAGGCCCTTTACTCCCGCGGCCGCACCGAGTTGGACTTTAAAAAGCGGCAGGAGATCGGCTACCGCATGCAGGAGATTGAGGCCCAGCTCCTTCCCGTCATCTACATCGCTGGGCCCAACTACCACCCCGCTTGGAACAACCGCCTGGGCGGGGAGCACCCGGATGCCATCATCAGCGCCATCTGGGGCCAGCGGGAGCTGGAGCTGACCTTCATCAAGAAGTGAGCTAACTTGACGCCCATCCCCGGGGCCGGGTCGCCCCGGGGATGTCTTGGAAAGCCATGACGAGCTACATCCTTCGCCGCATCCTCTACCTGATCCCCACCTTTTTCGGGGCCACCTTTCTCGCCTTCCTCATCATCCAAATGGCCCCAGGGGACTACCTGACCCAGCTGGAGCTAGACCCCAAGGTCACCCCCGAGACCATCGCCAGGCTTCGCGCCCAGTTCGGCCTGGACCGCCCCGTTTACGAGCAGTACCTCCTTTGGATGAATAACCTCCTGCACCTCAACCTGGGCTATTCCTTCGCCTACCAAGCCCCGGTGCTGGAGGTGATCTGGCCCCGGGTGGTGAACTCCATGGTGATCGTTATTCCCTCCACACTTCTCCTTTACCTGGTGGCCATCCCCATTGGGGTCTACGGGGCTGTGCGGCAGTATTCCTTTGGGGATCGGCTTTTGTCCTTCTTGGCTTATGTGGGGCTTTCCGTGCCCAGCTTCTTCCTGGCCCTCATCGCCATCTATGTGCTTTTGCAGATCAAGTTTCGCACAGGGGTGCAGGTGTTCCCCGTTTCTGGGATGACCTCCAGCGGCTTTGAGCAGATGCCCCCTTTGCGCCAACTTCTGGACATCGCTTGGCATGCGGTGGTGCCCATCCTGGTGGCTGTGGCCAACGACATCGCTGGGCTTTCCCGGCTCATGCGGGGGCAGATGCTGGAGGTGCTGTCCCAGGACTTTATCCGCACCGCTCGGGCCAAGGGGCTTTCCGAGCGGGTGGTCCTGTACAAGCACGCCTTCCGCAACGCCGTTATCCCTTTTGTGGCCACCCTGGGTGGGCTCCTGCCAAGCCTCATCTCCGGGGCGGGGTTTGTGGAGGTGGTCATGGCCTGGCCGGGCATTACGCCGTTCTTCTTAGACGCCATCGCCAATCAGGACCTTTACGTCATCGCCGGTTTCCTCACCGTGAGCCTGGTGCTCCTTATGATCGGCAACCTGATTTCCGACCTGCTTTTGGCCTGGGTAGATCCAAGGATCCGCTATGAATAGGGGGGTCTTGTGGAACGCGCGGCGCCTTCCACTGGCTTAGCCTTGGCTCTTCGCCAGTTCCGCCGCCATCGCTTGGCGGTCTGGGGCGGGCGGATCCTCCTGGTGCTCTACCTGATGGCCGCTTTCGCCGGTTTCTTTAGCCCCTACGATCCCAACTACTACGAGCTTTACCCCCCGAAGGGTAACCACCCTCCCACCCGCATCCACTTCGTGGACCCCGAGACGGGGCGGCTTACCCGTCCCTTTGTCTACGCCACCCGCCGGACCATAGACCCCGTCACCCTCCAACCCCGTTACGAGGAGGACCCTTCCCAGGGGAAGTTTTACATCCGCTTTTTTGTCCGCACCCCGGATCAGCCCTACACCCTCTTCAAGGTCTTCCGTTCCGATCTGCGGCTTTTTGGGGTGGATGCCCCGGGAAAGATTTTCCTGATGGGCACGGACAACTTTGGCCGCGACCTCTTTAGCCGGGTGGTCTACGGCGGCCAGGTCTCCTTGACCATCGGCATCCTTTCCGCCTTGGTCTCCTTCGCCCTGGGGCTTTTGCTCGGGGGCATCGCCGGCTATTTTTCCGGAAGGCCCTTTGCCCTTTCCCTGCCCCCCAAGGCCTGGCGGGGGGTGGGGTGGTTCTTGGGGCCTTTGAGCCTCGCCTTGTGGCTTGGGGTGGCGGGGGGTGCCGTGTTTTTAGCCTGGTCCTTCGCCCGCTTGAGCCCGGGGCGGGATGCGTTGTCCTTCCTGGTGGACGGGGTGGTGCTCCTCCTTGGGGTGGGTGCGGTTGTCCTCATCCTGCGCCGGGTCTTCCGGGAGCCTTTGCGGATTGATCCCGATGACCTCATCATGCGCACGGTGGAGATCATCGCCGCCATCCCAAGCCTTTTCCTCCTGATCTCCTTGCGGGCGGTGTTTCCCACGAAAATCGATCCCTTGTTCACCTTCTACCTGGTGGTGGGGCTTTTGGGCTTCATCGGCTGGGGGGGGTTGGCCCGGGTGGTGCGGGGCATCGTGCTTTCCGTGCGGGAGATGGACTACGTGCAAGCGGCCCGGGCCTTGGGGGCTTCGGATGGTCGCATCATCGCCCGGCATGTTCTTCCCGCCACGGCGAGCTACGTGATCGTGAGCCTATCCCTCACCATCCCCGGCTTTATCCTGGGAGAAAGCGGGCTTTCCTTCTTAGGCCTTGGGGTTACGGAGCCGTACACCAGTTGGGGGCTCCTGCTCCAGGCGGCGCAACAGGGCGGCTTCGCTTCCTTTACCGACCGCCCTTGGGTGCTTTGGCCTGGGTTTTTCATCTTCCTGGCTGTGCTTTCGTGGAACTTCCTGGGGGATGGGCTCCGGGACGCCTTGGACCCAAGGAGGAGGCGGTAGGCTCTTCTCTTTTGACCGGGCATGGCGTATAACGGGTGAGGTGTTTTAAGGGCAGTGCCCGAAGGAGTGCGCATGGACGACAAGCGGCTGCTGGAGGTGAGAGACCTTAAGGTCCACTTCTTCACGGACGATGGCGTGGTGAAGGCGGTGGACGGGGTGTCCTTCCACGTGGACAAAGGGGAGACCCTGGCGGTGGTGGGGGAGTCGGGCTCGGGGAAGAGCGTGACTTCCTTGGCCATCATGCGGCTCATTCCCACGCCCCCGGGGCGGATTGTGGGCGGGGAGATCCTCTTCCGGGGGAAGGACGGCCAGGTGCGGGACCTCACCAAGCTCTCCGAGGCGGAGATGCGGCGCATCCGGGGTAACGACATCGCCATGATCTTCCAGGAACCCATGACGTCCTTGAACCCGGTGTACACGGTGGGGGACCAGATCGCCGAGGCCATCATGCTCCACCAGGGGAAAAGCCGGAAGGAGGCCATGGAGCTTGCGGCCCACATGCTGGACCTGGTGGGGATTCCCGAGCCCAAGAAGCGGCTTGCCAACTACCCCCATCAGATGTCCGGGGGAATGCGGCAAAGGGTGATGATCGCCATGGCCCTTTCCTGCAATCCCTCCCTCCTCATCGCCGACGAGCCCACCACGGCTTTGGACGTGACCATCCAGGCCCAGATTCTCGAGCTCATGAAGAAGCTCCAGGAGGAGATCGGCATGAGCATCCTCTTCATCACCCACAACCTTGGGGTGGTGGCGGAGATGGCGGACCGGGTGGTGGTGATGTATGCGGGGCGGGCGGTGGAGGAGGCGGACGTGGTGCCCCTTTTCAAAGAGCCCCTGCACCCCTACACCCGGGGGCTTCTGCACTCCGTGCCCCGGCTGGACCTGGCGGCGGAGCGGAGGGAGCGCCTCGAGGCCATCCCCGGAAACGTGCCGAACCCCCTGTACCTGCCCCCAGGGTGTGCCTTCCACCCCCGGTGCAAGCACTACGTGGAGGGCCTTTGCGACCGGGAGGTGCCACCCCTGGAGGACACGGGTGACGGCCGCCAGGTGCGGTGCGTGCGCTGGCGGGAGATCCGGGAGGTGCGGGCATGAGGGAGAACCAGGTCCTCCTGGAGATCCAAGACCTGAAAAAGCACTTTCCCATCCGCGGCGGGATCCTCTCCCGGGTGGTGGGAAGCGTCAAGGCGGTGGACGGGGTTTCCTTTGCCATCAAGAAGGGGGAGGTCCTGGGCCTGGTGGGGGAGTCGGGAAGCGGCAAGACCACGGTGGGCCGGACCCTGCTCCGCCTCATCGAGCCCACGGGGGGGCGCATCCTCTTCGATGGGCAGGACATCACGGACCTGCCCAAGGACAAACTCCGCCCCTACCGCCGCCGGATGCAGATCATCTTCCAGGATCCCTTCAGCTCCTTGAACCCCCGCATGACCGTGGGGGACATCATCGCCGAGCCCCTCATCATCCACGGGATCGGCAAGACGCCCCAGGAACGCACGGAAAGGGTGGCGGAGCTTCTTAAGCTGGTGGGGCTTTCCCCGGACCACATGCGCCGCTACCCCCATGAGTTCTCGGGCGGCCAGAGGCAAAGGATCGGCATCGCCCGCGCCCTTGCGGTGGCCCCGGACTTCATCGTGGCCGACGAGCCGGTTTCCGCTTTGGATGTATCCATCCAGGCCCAGGTGGTGAACCTTCTCCAGGACCTTAAGGAGGAGCTGGGCCTGACCCTCCTCTTCATCGCCCACGACCTGGCGGTGGTGGAGTACATCTCCGACCGGGTGGCGGTGATGTACCTGGGCAAGGTGATGGAGGTTGCCTCCTCGAAGGAGCTTTACCGCAATCCCAAGCACCCCTACACCGAGGCCCTGCTCTCGGCGGTGCCCATTCCTGACCCCACGGTGAAGCGGGAGCGCATTGTGCTCCAGGGGGACATCCCTTCCCCCATCAACCCCCCTTCGGGGTGCGTCTTCCGCACCCGTTGCCGCTACGCCCTCCCCGAGTGCGCCCACACCGTGCCCGAACTCAAGGAGGTTTCCCCCGGGCACTACAAGGCCTGCATCCGGGACGACATTCTTTAAAGGGCGTGGCGGGTAGGATACCCCCCTTCGTGGGGGGGTATACTCTTTTCATGCTGGTCAAGGACGTGATGCGCTCCCCCGTGGTCACGGTGGGGCCGGAGGCCACGCTGGAGGAGGCGTACCGCCTGCTTTTAGAACGGGGCATCCGCCACCTGCCCGTGGTGGCGGGAGGGCGGCTTCTTGGCATCATCACCGACCGGGACATTCGCCTGGCCACGAGCCACCTGAACCCTAAGGGGCCATGTCCCACCTGCGCCAGGGTGGAGGAGGTCATGACCAAGGAGGTGGTCACCGCCCACCCCTTGGACCCCGTGGAGGAGGCGGCCCGGGTGATGCGGGAGCGGAAGATCGGCTCCTTGCCCGTTTTGGAGGACGGCGCACTCGTGGGGATCGTCACCGGCATAGACCTGCTGGATGCCCTCTTGAAGCTCACCGGGGTCACGGAGCCCTCGGGTCGGCTGGAGGTGCGGCTGCCCGATCGAGTGGGGGAGCTCGCCCGGCTCACGGGGTACTTGGCGGGGCGGGGGGTGAACATCCACTCCCTCCTCTCTTACCCGGAGGACGGGGACTTCGTGCGGGCGGTGGTGCGGGTGAACACCTTGGAAACCCACCTCCTGGCGGAGGGCCTGAGGCGGGAAGGGTTTGACGTGCTTTGGCCGCCCAAGAAGCCATGGTGATCTACCGGGACGAGTACCGCCTTTACAACTTCGGCCCGGATCACCCCTTCTCCCCGGTGCGGCTGGAGATGCTCACCTCCCTCCTCCAGGCCCTGGGGGTGTGGCGGGCGCCCCTTTTTCCTCCCGAGGCCACCCGGGAGGAGGTGCTTACCGTCCACTCGGAGCGCCTGGTGAGGCGGGTGGAGGCGGCAAGCCGAGGGGAAAGGGTGCCGGATCTGGAGCACTACGGCCTGGGCACGGGGGACACCCCCGTCTTCCCCGGCATGGAACGGGCGGCAAGGGTCTTGGTGGGGGGGACCCTCGAGGGGGCGCGGCGCATCCTCGCCGGGGAAAAGCGGGTTTTGCAACTGGGGGGCGGCCTGCACCACGCCCAGTACGACCGGGCCTCGGGGTTTTGCGTGTACAACGACCTTTCCGTGGCCATCCGCCACCTGACCCGGGCTGGGCTGAGGGTGGCTTACCTGGACATTGACGTCCACCACGGGGACGGGGTGCAGTGGATCCACTACGAGGAGAAGGAGGTCCTCACCCTAAGCCTCCACGAGTCCGGCCGCTACCTCTTCCCCGGCACCGGGCACGTGCACGAGGTGGGCCGGGGGGAAGGGGTGGGGAGGAAGCTCAACCTTCCCCTGGAGCCCTTCACGGAGGACGAAAGCTACCTCGAGGTCTTTGAAGCCCTGGTGCCCTGGGCCTTGCGGGCCTTCCGGCCCGACGTCCTGGTGGTGCAGGCGGGGGCGGACGCCCACTACCTTGACCCCTTGGCGGACCTACTCCTCACCACCCGGGCCTACGAGAGGCTTTTCCGCCTGATCCTGGAGTACGCCGAGGCCTACACGGGGGGGCGGGTCCTCATCACCCTGGGGGGTGGGTATAGCCTGGACGGGGCGGTGCGGGTCTGGACCCTTCTTTACCACGTCTTCCACGGCCTGCCCTTGCCGGAGCGCCTGCCCGAGGGGTGGCTAAAGGCTTGGGAGGAGCGGCTTGGGCGGCCCCTTACCCCTACCCTCCACGACCCGGAGGCGCCTTACCCGGAAATCCCCCGCAGGCCGGAGATTGTGAAGCGCAACCGCCTGACCCTGGAGCGGCTCACAGAGCTTGTCTCCCCCTACCTGCTAGACTAGCGGGGTGAAGGTGGTTTTGCGCCTGCCCGAGCGCAAGGAGGTGGAGGTCCGGGGAAACCGGCCCCTGAAGGAAGTTCTTTTGGAGCTTGGCCTCAACCCGGAGACGGTGGTGGCCATCCGCGAAGAGGAGCTCCTCACCCTGGACCAGGTGGTGGGGGACGAGGAGCGAATAGAGGTGCTCTCCGCCATCTCGGGAGGCTAGGGTGGTCTGCAAGGTTTGCGGGGAAAAGGCCCAGGTGGAGGTGCGCTCCCGGGGGTTTGCCCTTTGCAAGGCGCACTACCTGGACTGGTTCGTGAAGGAAACGGAAAAGGCCATCCGCCGCCACAAGATGCTTTCGCCGGGGGAGCGGGTCTTGGTGGCGGTTTCCGGGGGGAAGGACTCCTTGGCCCTGTGGGATGTGCTGAGCCGCCTGGGCTACCAGGCGGTGGGGCTCCACATTGAGCTCGGCATCGGGGAGTATTCCCGGCGGAGCCTCGAGGTCACGGAAGCCTTCGCCCGGGAAAGGGGCCTCCCGCTTCTGGTGGTGGACCTGAAGGAGGCCTACGGCTTCGGGGTGCCGGAGCTTGCCCAGCTCTCCGGGCGGGTGGCCTGCTCCGCCTGCGGCCTTTCCAAGCGCTACATCCTGAACCAGGTGGCGGTGGAGGGGGGCTTCCGCGCCGTGGCCACGGGCCACAACCTGGACGACGAGGCGGCGGTCCTCTTCGGCAACCTCCTAAACCCCCAGGAGGACGCCCTGGCCCGCCAAGGGCCGGTCCTCCCGGAGAAGCCCGGCCTCGCCGCCCGGGTCAAGCCCTTCTACCGCTTTAGCGAGCGGGAGGTCCTCTCCTACACCCTCCTCCGGGGCATCCGCTACCTGCACGAGGAGTGCCCCAACGCCAAGGGGGCCAAAAGCCTCCTCTACAAGGAGGCCCTGAACCTGGTGGAGAAGGAGATGCCGGGGGCTAAGCTCCGCTTCCTCGAGGGCTTTCTGGAAAAGGTCCAACCTCGCCTTCAGGGGGAAGGGGAGGTGGCCCTGAGGGAGTGCGAGCGCTGCGGCTACCCCACCACGGGGGCGGTCTGCTCCTTCTGCCGCATGTGGGAGGCGGTGTACCGCAAGGCCAAGAAGCGGAGGCTCCTGCCCGAGGAGGCGGTCTTCCACCCCCACGCGGAGCCCACCCGTGCCGGTTGAGCCAGGGCTTCACCGCCGCCACAAGGGAGGGCTTTACCGGGTCCTTTTCCTGCCCCGCCGCTCGGAAACGGAGGAGCTGGTGGCCTACCAAGCCCTCTATGGGGAAGGCGGCTGCTGGGCCCGGCCCCTGGCCAGCTGGCTCGCCCCGGTGGAGGGGCGGTGGGTGCCCCGCTTCCCGCCCTGCGAGGGGTGAGGGGCTGGAAGCTCTTCCACCCCCGGGCCGGGGGGAATAGACTGGGGGCATGTGGTGGAAAGAGGCGGTGATCTACCAGGTTTACCCCCGGAGCTTTCAGGACACGGACGGCGACGGCATCGGGGATCTGGAGGGCGTGAGGCGGCGGCTTCCCTACCTCAAGTCCCTGGGGGTGGAGGCCATCTGGCTTTCTCCCTTCTACAAAAGCCCCATGCGGGACTTCGGCTACGATGTGGCCGACCACTGCCAGGTGGATCCCATCTTCGGGAGCCTTCAGGACTTTGACCGCCTCCTGCAGGAGGCCCACGCCCTGGGGATTAGGGTCCTCGTTGACCTGGTGCCCAACCACACCTCCAACGAGCACCCGTGGTTCTTGGAGTCCCGCGCCTCCCGGAATAGCCCCAAGCGGGACTGGTACGTCTGGGCTGACCCCGCCCCGGATGGGGGCCCCCCCAACAACTGGCAGAGCTTTTTCGGTGGCCCCGCCTGGACCCTGGACGAGGCCACGGGCCAGTATTACCTCCACCAGTTCCTCCCGGAGCAGCCCGACCTCAACTGGCGCAACCCCGAGGTGCGGGAGGCCATCTACGAGGTGATGCGCTTTTGGCTCCGGCGGGGAGTGGATGGGTTCCGGGTGGACACCCTTTGGCTTTTGGCCGAGGACCTCCTCCTGCGGGACGAGCCCGGCAATCCCGACTGGCGCCCGGGCATGTGGGACCGGGGGCGGCACCTCCACCTCTACACCGAGGACCAGCCGGAGACCTACGCCTACGTGCGGGAGATGCGCTACGTGCTGGACGAGTTTTCCACCCCGGGGCGGGAGCGGATCATGGTGGGGGAGATCTACCTGCCCTATCCCCAGCTGGTGCGCTACTACCAGGCGGGTTGCCACCTGCCCTTCAACTTCCACCTGATCTTCCGGGGCCTTCCCGACTGGCGCCCTGAGAACATCGCCCGCATCGTGGAGGAGTACGAGAGCCTCCTCAGGCCCGCGGACTGGCCCAACTGGGTCCTCGGCAACCACGACCAGCCCCGCCTCGCCTCCCGCCTGGGGGAGGCCCAGGCCAGGGTGGCGGCCATGCTCCTCTTCACCCTGCGGGGCACCCCCACCTGGTACTACGGGGACGAGCTCGCCCTCCCCAACGGGGAGATCCCCCCCGAGAAGGTGCAGGACCCGGCCGCTTTAAGGCAAAAGGGGCGCAAGGGGGAGCATGGCCTTCCCCCGGGCCGCGACCCCGAGCGCACCCCCATGCCCTGGGACGACTCCCCCTACGCCGGTTTTTCCACCACGGAGCCCTGGCTTCCCCTGAACCCCGACTGGAAGACCCGAAACGTGGCCGCCCAGGAAAAGGACCCCCGCTCCATGCTCCACCTGGTGCGCCGCCTCATCGCCTTAAGGAAGGACCCGGAGCTCCTCTATGGGGCCTACCGCACCTACGTCGCCCAAGGGGGCGTTTACGCCTACCTGAGGGGGGAGGGTTGGATCGTGGCCCTGAACTTCACGGACAAGGAGCGGGCCCTGGTCCTGCCTCGAGGGGGGCGGGTGGTCCTCTCCACCCACCTGGACCGGGAGGAAGGGGTGGGGGAGCGCCTTCTCCTGTGCCCGGACGAGGGCGTGGTCCTCCGGTTAGACTGAGGGCGTGGAGGATCCCTTCCAGGGCTTGGCGGAGGCCTACGAGGCTTGGTACGAGACCCCTTTGGGGGCCTACGCCATTGCCGAGGAGGAGCGGGCGCTGTGGGCCCTTCTTCCCCCTGGGGAAAGTCTCCTGGAGGTGGGGGCGGGGACGGGCTACTGGCTCAGGCGCCTTCCCTACCCCAGGAAGGTGGGGGTGGAGCCCTCGGCGGCCATGCGCCGGGTGGGGATGCGGCGGACCGCCGGGGTGGAGTGGGTGGCCGCCCATGGGGAGGCCTTGCCCTTTCCCGACGGGGCCTTTGACGTGGTCCTCCTCTTCACCACCCTGGAGTTCGTGGTGGACGTAGAGCGGGCCCTGGCCGAGGCCAGGCGGGTCCTGAGGCGGGGCGGGGCCCTGGTGGTGGGGATCCTCGAGGCCCTCTCCCCTTGGGCTGCCTTCTACCGCCGCCTGGGGGAAAGGGGGGTCCGCCCCTGGACCCACGCCCGCTTCCTCGCCCGGGAGGACCTGTTGGCCCTCCTGGGCCCCCCCGAGGCGGAAGGGGGGGTGGTCCACCTGGCCCCGGAGGCCGAACCCCCTTACGCGGAGGCGGACCGGGCAGGGCGGCGGGCAGGGAACCGCCCTGCCCTATACTTGGGGAGGTGGCGGTGAAGGCCCTCTTTGCCCTCTACCCCCTTCTCCAGGGGGACTACCGCGCGGTGGAGAAGGCCCTGCAGGCCTTAGAGGGAAGCGGGGTGGACCACCGGGTCTTCCCCACCCATACGGAGCTTTCCGGGGAGGAGGACAAGGTTTTCGCGGCCCTGCGGGAGGCCTTCCGGAGGGCGGCGGAGGAGGGAGCCGTGGTCTTGTGGGCCCTCCTCACCAACGCCTGCGAGGCCCGGGACCCCTTCCGCCAGGAGGAGCGGCTTCGCCGCTTTCCCCCTTTGGCCATCGCCCAAAAGGCCCTGGAGGGCATGGAGGCCAAAAGCGCCCTGGACATCGGCACCGGCACCGGGGTCTTCGCCGAGGCCTTCGCCCGGCTTGGGCTTTTCGCCGTGGGCCTGGACCCGCGGGCGGACCGCCTGGAGGTGGCCCGGGCCAAGGTGAAGGGGGCGCGGTTCGTGGAGGGAAGGGCGGAAAGCCTTCCCTTTCCCGAGGGGAGCTTTGACCTGGCCTTCTTCGGCCTCTCCCTCCACCACCTAGACCCCCTTCCCGCCCTAAGGGAGGCGGCGAGGGTGGCCCGGCGGGTGGCGGTGCTGGAGTGGCCCCACCGGGAGGAGGCGGTGGGCCCCCCCTTGGCCCGGCGCCTCTCCCCGGAGGCCCTGGAGGACCTCTTCCGCCGGGCTTTGGGAAGCCCGCCCCGCCTCCACCTGGAGGCGGATTGGGTGTTGGCCTTGTGGGAAAAGGACTAAAGGCCCCTTGGGGGGGCCTTTGGTGCCGGGGGCGGGACTCGAACCCGCACGCCCTCATCGGGCAACAGATTTTGAGTCTGCCGCGTCTACCTGTTCCGCCACCCCGGCAGACGCACCCTAAGGATAAGGCCAAGGAGGAAAATGGTCAACGCCAGGGCCACCGCCCAATCCCCAAGGCGTACGTAAGGGGTTTTGCCCTCCTTAAGGGCGTAAGGGGCGAGGAGGAAGCCCTCCTGGTGCGGGGGGATGGCCGCCACCACCCGGCCGAAGGGGTCCACGCTGGCGGTGACGCCGTCGTTCCCCGCCCTTAGGAGCCAAAGGCCCGTTTCCACCGCCCTAAGCCTTCCCATGGCGAAGTGCTGCCTGCCGCCGAAGGAGGGGCCGTACCAGGCGTCGTTGGTGAGGAGAACGAGGACCTTAGCCCCCTCCCGGGCGAGGGCCAGGGCCACGGAGGGGAAGGCGGACTCGTAGCAGATGAAGACCCCATAAGGCCCCAAGGGGGCCACCCGCTTCCCGGGGGTGCGGTCGGCCAGCTCCCCCAGGCCGAAGGCGCGGAAGAAGAAGCCGTAGGCCCCACCCAGAACTTCCCGGAAGGGGAACCGCTCCCCGAAGGGGACCAGCCGGGTCTTGTCGTAGTGGGCCAGGATCCCTCCCCCTTGGTAGAGCACCGCCCGGTTGGGGCCGAAGAGGTTGAGCCCGGTGAGGAGGGGGCGGCCTTGGAGGAGGGCGTCCACGGAAGGAGGGATGCGCCACACCGCGGTTTCCGGCCAGACGATGAGGTCCGCCCCCTTTTGGGCGAGGCCTTCTCCCGTGAGGCGGAGGTAAACGCTTTCGTCCAACTCCCCTTGCACCTTGGCCAAGGGGTTGAGGTTGCCCTGGACCAGGAGGGCTTTTTGCGTCCCCGCCACCTTGGGCAAGGGCAAAAACCAAAGGAGGGCCCAGGGGAGGAGGGCCCATAGGTGCCTCCGGGCAAGCCCGTAGGCGGCGAGGAGGACCAGGAGGGAGAGGAAATAGACCCCGCCCAGGCTCGCCAGGACCCGGCCCGGGGCTTCCACCAGGGCGTAGCCCAAAAACCCCCAGGGGAAGGCCAGCTCCCCTTGCTCCGTGAGCCACTCCAGCACCACCCACCCCCCCACCCGCATGAGGGGCGAGGGGGTGAGGGCGAAGAGGAGGCCGAAGGAAAGGGCCTTCACCAGGACCAGGGGCAAAAAGGGAAGCGCCCCCAGGGGGCCGAAGAGGCTGGCGAAGCTTTGGGGAAGCCAGAGGAGGTGGAGACCCCAGAACCCCACCCCGGCCAGGAAGCCTTCCCGGAAGCCCCCCCGGAGCAGGAAGGCTAAGGGCAAGGGGGCCAGAAAGCCCAAGGGGAAGGGGGGGAGGGTAAGGGCGAGGGCAAGGCCCAGGAGGAAGGGGCGCACCCTTCCACCATAAGGTTCGTTTGTGAGATTGACCAGGCGGGGCTATGGCAGAATGGTCCCATGCGCCTCGGGGTTCTTTCCGATATCCACGCCAACCTGCCCGCCCTCGAGGCCGCCCTGGAGGCCCTAAGGGCCGAGGGGGTGGACGAGGTTTTGGTCCTGGGGGACATGGTGGGCTACGGGCCCCATCCAAGGCAGGTGGTGCGCCGCCTTATGCAGGAGGGGTTTCCCGCCATCGCCGGGGCCTGGGACCTAAGGGTGGCTTATCCCGTGGATGGCGCCGTTCCCGAGGGCCTGGGAAAAGCTACCTTGGCCTGGACGCGAAGCCAGCTGGGGGAAAGGGAGCTCGCCTACCTCCGCTCCCTGCGGCTTTCCCACCGGAGGACCTATGGGGCGACCCGCCTCGTGGCCTTCCACGGCAAGCCGGGCTGCCCGGAGGAGCACCTGGACCTCCTGGGCCCGGCCCGGGAGTTCTTAGCCCTCCTGGAGCGCTTTAGCGCCAAGGTCCTCCTTTTGGGCGGGTGCCACCTGCCCCTCGCCCGGCGGGTGGGGGCGGGGCTCGTGGCGGACCCCGGGAGCGTGGGGCTAAGCCTCTCTGGGGAATCCGGGGCCGACGCCCTCCTCCTGGACACGGACACCCTCGAGGCCCGCTTCCTCAAGGTCCCCTACGACCTGGGCCCCGTCCTCTTTGACCTCCGGGCCTGGGGCCTGCCCCCCGCCCTGGAAAAGGTCTACCGCACCGGGCGCTTCCAGTAGGGCTTGGGCCTCCCGCCGCACCTCGGGGTCGGGGTCCTTGAAGAAGCCCTCTATGGGCCTTCCCGCCCGGAAGAGGGCGTGGAGGGCGGTGCGGCGCACCAGGGGGCTTGGGTCCAGCGCCGCCTCCGCCATGAGGTCTTCCCCCAGGCCCAGGTTGGAGAGGACGATGAGGGCGTTGCGGGCCAGGCGGGGCCTTCCCGCCCGCAGGAAGGCGGTTCCGGCGTACTTCCTTTGGAAGGCCCGGTGGGAGAGGCGGAAGAAGTCCCAAAGGTCCGGGTGGGCCAGCTCGGGCTCCGGGCGGAAGCCGGGCCACGCCCTTCCGAACCGCTCCCAGGGGCAGGCCTCCCCGCAGAGGTCGCAGCCGAAGAGCCAGTCCCCGATCCCGGGCCAGAGGGAGGGGGGAATGAAGCCCTTGTGCTCAATGGTCAGGTAGCTCACGCAAAGCCGGGCGTCCAGGGTGCCGTCCCCTAGGAGGGCCCCCGTGGGGCAGGCGGGAAGGCAGCGGGCGCAGCGGCCGCAGCGGTTGGGGTGGAGGGGCGGGGGCTCCACCTCCAAGGAGGTGAGGAGGACGGCCAAGAAGGCGTGGACCCCAAAGGCCTGGGAGAGGAAGTAGCCGCTTCTGCCGATCCAGCCCGCCCCCGAGCAGGCGGCTAAGGTGCGCTCGGAAAGGGGCCCGTGGTCCACGTACCCCTTGGCCCACACCCCAAGGTCCTCCGCCACCGCCTCGAGGCGCCCAAGCTCCTCCCCCAAAGCGAGGTGGTAGTCCCGCGTCCAGGCATAGCGGGCCACCCGGCCCACCCGGAGGCCCCCTGGGGGCTTCCCGGGGTCAGGGTAGGCGTAGGGGGCGAAGAGGAGGAGGGCGCTTCGGGCCTCGGGAAAGCGGCGCCGGGGGTCAAAGCGCTCCTCCACCCGCCGTTCCAAGTAGGCCATCCCCCCGTGCCGGCCCCCTTCCAGCCAGGCCTGGAAGCGGGCCTTGGCCGCTTCCGAAGGCGAAAGGGGAGCCCAGGCCACCCCCAGGCCCCGCGCCCGGGCCGCCTCCTCCAGAAGGGCCTTGGCCTCCACCCCCTTAGCCTATAATCCCTTCCATGGAACGGCTCAACCTCGCCCTCCTTGGGGGCGGCACCGTGGGAAGCGCCTTTTACGCCTTGGTCCAGGAGCGGCGGGAGGAGCTGGCCGCCTTGGGCTTCGCTCCCCGCTTCCTGGGGGTCTTGGTGCGGCACCCCAAGAAGCCGAGGGCCATCCCGGAAGAACTCCTCCGGGTGGAGCCCTTTGACCTTTTGGAAGCCGACGTGGTGGTGGAGGCCCTCGGGGGGGTGGAGGCGCCCCTAAAGCTCCTCCTCCCCGCCCTGGAGGCGGGCGTTCCCCTCATCACCGCCAACAAGGCCCTCCTGGCGGAGGCCTGGGAGGCCCTCCGCCCCTTCGCCGAGGAGGGCCTCATCTACCACGAGGCCAGCGTCATGGCGGGCACCCCCGCCCTCTCCTTTGTGGAAACCCTTAGGGGAAGCGAGGTCCTGGAGCTCCACGGCATCCTGAACGGCACCACCCTTTACATCCTCCAGGAGATGGAAAAGGGGCGCACCTACGCCGAGGCCCTGGCCGAGGCCCAGCGCCTGGGCTACGCCGAGGCCGACCCCACCTTGGACGTGGAGGGAATAGACGCCGCCCACAAGCTCACCCTCCTGGCCCGCCTCCTGGTGGACCCCGCCTTCCCCTTTGGGGCGGTGGAGGCCCGGGGCATCGCCCGCCTCACCCCTGGGCTCCTCCAGGAGGCGGCGGCCCAGGGCAAGCGGGTGCGCCTCCTGGCAAGCCTCTACGGGGAAGGGGGAAGGTGGCGGGCAAGGGTGGCCCCAAGCCTCCTTCCCCTGGACCACCCCTTAGCCCAAGCCCGGGGGAACGCCCTTTGGGTGAAGACCCGGCCCCTGGGGGAGGTCTTCATCACCGGCCCCGGGGCGGGGGGCGGGGCCACGGCCAGCGGGCTCTTCGCCGACCTCCTCCGCCTCCTTTCCGGGGCCCCGGGGCACCTGCCCGCCCCCCGGGCCAAGCCGCCCTTGGCGGAGGGGAGCCCCTTTCCCGAGGTCTTGACCCGGTAGCCTCCTCCCTGGGAGCATATCCCCATGCGCCTTCCCCTCATTGAGCGCTACCGGGCCCACCTGCCCGTCTCGGAGAAGACGCCGGTGATCAGCCTCCTGGAGGGCTCCACCCCCCTAGTTCCCCTCAAGGGCCCCAAGGAGGCCCGGGAGCGGGGCATCCAGCTTTTCGCCAAGTACGAGGGCCTAAACCCCACGGGAAGCTTCAAGGACCGGGGCATGACCCTGGCGGTGGCCAAGGCGGTGGAGGCGGGGGCGGAGGCCATCGCCTGCGCCAGCACCGGGAACACCGCCGCCTCGGCCGCCGCCTACGCCGCCCGGGCGGGGATTAAGGCCATCGTGGTCCTGCCCGCGGGGTACGTGGCCTTGGGCAAGGTGGCCCAGAGCCTGGTCCACGGGGCCCGCATCGTCCAGGTGGAGGGCAACTTTGACGCGGCCCTCCGCCTCACCCGGGAGCTCACGGAGCGCTACCCCGTGGCCCTGGTGAACTCCGTGAACCCCTTCCGGCTGGAGGGCCAGAAGACCCTGGCCTTTGAGGTGGTGGACGAGCTTGGGGATGCCCCCCACTACCACGCCCTTCCCGTGGGCAACGCTGGGAACATCACCGCCCACTGGCAGGGGTATAAGGAATACCGCGCCCTGGGCAAGGCCAAAAAGCTTCCCAAGATGCTGGGCTTCCAGGCGGCGGGGGCGGCCCCCTTGGTCCTGGGGCGGCCGGTGGAGAAGCCCGAGACCCTGGCCACCGCCATCCGCATCGGCAACCCGGCGAGCTGGCAGGGGGCGGTGCGGGCCAAGGAGGAGTCGGGAGGGGTCATAGAGGCGGTGACGGACGAGGAGATCCTGGCCGCCTACCGCTACCTGGCGGAGGAGGAGGGCCTATTCTGCGAGCCGGCCAGCGCCGCGGCCATGGCCGGGGTGTGGAAGCTCCTTCGGGAAGGCCGCCTAGAGCCGGGAAGCACCGTGGTCCTCACCCTCACCGGCCACGGCCTCAAGGACCCCGCCACCGCGGAGCGGGTGGCCCGGCTTGACCCCCCGGTGCCCGCCCGCCTCGAGGCGGTGGCGAAAGCCGCGGGCCTTTGGTAGGCTTCGGGTATGCCGGAGGCCAAGCGCGCGCGCAAAAAGGTGCCGGAGCCCTTCCCCGGGGCCTACTACCTGGCGGGGGCCATCACCATCGCCCTCATGCTCCTCTTCCTGGCCCTGGGGGCGAGCCTGCCCCCGGGGGTGGCGGGGTTTTTGGTGGCCTTCATCCTGGGCCTCACCGTGAACCCCAAGTACGTGCCCTACTTCCTGGCGGCGGGGGTGTTCTCGGCGGTGATGGGCTTTTTGGGGCGGGAGCCGCAGGTGGCCTGGGGTGGGGTGGCCCTGGCCCTCTCCCAGCTTTTGGTCCGCCGCCTCGTCCGGGAATGAACCCCACCCGCCTCTCCCAGTCCTTGGCCCTTTTGGGCGTGGCCCTTTACGTCTACTTTCTCCTCCTGCGCCCGAACCAGGAGGGGATGGCCCTGGCCGTGGGCCTCTTCGTGGGCACCATGGGGGTGGCGTACGGGGAAAAGCCCTTCCCCGTGCCCTTCTTCCTGGGGCTTTACGGGGTGCTTTTCCTCCTCCAGCTCCTCTTTGGCCACCCTTGGCCTTTCCTCCTGGGGGGGCTTTTGGGGGTGGGGCTTCCTTACCTCCTTTACCGCTTGCGGAAGCCCGCTAGGTAAAGGAGGCTTCCCAGGAGCATCCCCTCCCCCAAGGTGGGGAGGTAGAGGAGGAACTCCCGCACATCCAGCCGCAGGTAGAGGAGGAGGGGCCAGGGGGTGAGGGCCCAGGCCAGGTCCGGCCTCCCGTAGCCCGCCGCCAGGAAGAGCCCCGCCCCAAGGCCCCGGAGGTAGGCAAGCCAGCCCGAGCCCAGCTCGTTTTGGTAGACGAAGAAGAGCAGGTTTAGCCAGATTCCCAAAACCCAAAGGGGCAGGCGCCTTTCCAGGCGGAAGGCCAGGGCCAGGAGCACGGCGAAGGCCAAAGCCTCAAGCACGGCCCACCTCCGCTTGGCCCCGGGCCTCGAGGTAGGCCACCAGCACCTCAAAGGCCTTTTCCACCGCCTCGTCCAGGTCCTCCCCGGGGATGGTGGGGACGCCCTCCTCCTGGGCCCAGCGGAGGAGGTGGTCTTGGATGAGGCGGATCTCGGCGAAGTGGGCCAAGTACTTGCCCTTGGGCCGAGCGTGGCCCGTTTCCTTGTCCCGCAGGTGGAAGCGGTCTTGGTGGAGCTTCTCGTCCTGCAAGTAGACCAGCATGGGCACGGTGAGGACCCGGTCCTGGTAGGGATGTTCCAGGTAGCGTGGCACCACGTGCACCCCTTCCAAGACGATGGAGGTGCCCTCCAAGGCGCTCCTTTCCTGGATGGCCCTAAGGCCCACCGCCACCCGGGCCACCTGGTCCAGGAAGCCCCTCAGGACCCTGGCCTCGTGGCTTTCCTGGGAAAGCTCGGGCATGAGGGCCTTCCAGGCCTCAAAGGTGGAAAGGTGCAGGGTGGGGAGGAGGTCTTTGGACAAGGAGGCGCGGAAGACCTCCCGCACGGCGTCCGAGGGGACGATGTGGGTGATGCCCAGGCGGTAGGCCAAGGCCGAGGCCAGGACGCTTTTGCCCACCCCCGTCACCCCCCCAATAAGGATGTGCACCGGGCGGGCGCTCCGGCGCAGGTGCCTTAGGAGGAGGTAACGCCGGGCCACCTCCTCCCCCGCTTCCTTGAGCAAGGCTTGGTAGACCCGTTCCCGGAGCTCCGGGCGCCGGATGACCTGGATGCCCGCCCGCCTAAGCGTTCCTTCAATCTCCCGGGCCAGGCGGTAGGCCTGCTCGGGGGAAAGGCCGATGCCCATGAGGGACTGGGCCAGGATGCCCTTGGAAAAGGGCATGCGGGGTTCACCGCCTTCTTCCTCTACAAAAAGCTCCCCGGCGAAGGCCCGCCGCTCCAGGTAGCGCCGTTTGGCCGCCTGGCCCTTGATCCGGCCCACCTCCTGCGCCACCACCTCCTCCAGGCGGCGGGCGGAAATCTGCTTAATGCCCTCATCCCGCAGGCGTTCTTCCACCCTTTTGGCAAGCTCGTGGGCTTCCTTGAGGGAAAGCCCCGCCTCCTCCAGGCTTCGCGCCAGAAGCCCCTTAGAGAAGGGGCGGCGCCGATGGCCCGCCAGGACCAGGATCTCCTCAAAGGGGAGGGTCTTGTGGGCCAGGGTCTCCGCCGCCTCCTGGCCCAGGACCTTGGCCACTTCCTCCAAAAACACCTGGCGGAGGCGGCGGGGGGTCACCTCTTTATAGCCTTCCGCCTTGAGCCGCTCCTCCACCGTGTGGGCCAGGGCCTGGGCGGCCTCGAGGGGCACTCCCAAGGGCAGGAGCGCCTCCACCAATAGCCCCTTGGAGAAGGGCCACCGCCCCCGCTTGAGGCGCACGAAGACCTCGCTCATTGCCTGGCATCATAACACCTTTCCCTTGGTTATGGGCTTTCTTGACACTCCTCCTGGCCTCGTGCTAAGCTACCTTACGGCTTGGCGCCGTAGCCAAGTGGTAAGGCAGAGGTCTGCAAAACCTCCATTCGCCGGTTCGAATCCGGCCGGCGCCTCCAAAAGCGCGGGCGCGTAGCTCAGGTGGCCAGAGCACTACCTTGACACGGTAGGGGTCGGTGGTTCAAGTCCACTCGCGCCCACCAGGCCAAACCCCTGGGGCAACCCGGGGGTTTTCCCTTGGGCGCTTGCGGGGGGCTTCGGGGTATACTCGGGCCATGAGCGCCGCTCACGAACGCGAGCTATACCAGGCCTGGGTGGAACTCCTTTCCTGGATGCGGGCGTACGCCGAGGAAAAGGGCGTGCGTTTTGAGAAAGAGGCGGACTTCCCCGACTTCATCTACCGCATGGAAAGGCCCTATGACCTCCCCACCACCATCATGACCGCTTCCCTCTCCGACGCCTTAGGCGAGCCTTTTCTCCTGGCCGATGTTTCCCCCCGCCACGCCAAGCTCAAGCGCATCGGCCTCCGCCTGCCTCGGGCCCACATCCACCTCCACGCCCATTACGAGCCCGGCAAGGGCCTGGTGACGGGGAAGATCCCCCTCACCAAGGAGCGCTTCTTCGCCCTGGCGGACCGGGCCCGGGAAGCCCTGGCCCTGGCCTAAACCTGGCTGATGGTCCCCTGGGCCAGGGCGATGAGCCGTGGCTCAGGCTCCTCGCTGTAGGCCTCCCCTTGCACCACGGCGAGGCGCTTGCCGGCATGGACCACCCGGCCCACGGCCCGAAGCCTTCCCCCCTTGGCGGGGCGGAGGAAGTTCACCTTGAACTCCACGGTGAGGACCTGGGGGCCCAGGGCAAGCCCGCCGGCGAAGGTGAGGGCGTTATCCAAGAGGGCGCTGATGACCCCGCCGTGGACCACCCCGAGGTGCTGGTAGAACTCGGGCCGCACCTTCAGGGCGAACTCCACCATCCCCACCTCCACCCGCACCACCTCCGCCCCCAGGTGCTGGGTGAAGGGCTGGGCTTGGGCCACCTGTTCCGCCAAGGCCTTTAGGTCCATGGGCCACCTCCTTAGACTTGGTCAAAGTTTAGCCCGCCCCTGCGTGGCCTTCAAGGGCTTCCCAGAGGGCGAGGATGACCGGATGGAGGAGGGAAAAGGTCTTTGGGGTGGGGCGGAGCCGCGTGCCCTCCAGCTGGAGGAGCCCCGCTTCGGCCAGCTCCTGGGCTTTTCCCCTGAGGAGGGGGAAGAGGGAAAGGCCGCTTCGCGCCTCCACCTCGGCCAGGTCCACCCCCTCCTTCAGCCTTAGGCCCAGCATGAGGCTTTCCTTGGCGTGCTCCAGGGGGGAGATGGCCTCCTCCTTGGGGGCTTCCCCGGCGAGCCAGCGGGGGAGGGGGGGGTTGGTGCGCCGCAGGGCGTAAGCCGGGCCCTCCCCCGGGTACTGCCCCGTGGCGGCAGGCCCCAGGGCGAGCCAAAAGCCGGCCCGCCAGTAGACCAGGTTGTGCTGGGCCTCTTCCCCCTTGCGGGCGAAGTTGGAGACCTCGTAGCGCTCTAGGCCCGCTTCCCCAAGGATGGCCTCGGCCCGCTCCATGGCCCAGGCCTCCCGCTCGGGGTCCTCCTTTAGGCCGAGAAGGGCGAAGGGGGTTCCCTCCTCCACCTGCAAGGTGTAGGCGGACACGTGCCCCACGCCTAAGGAGGCTGTCTCCTTTAAGTCTTTTCCCACCTCCTGCATGGGCAGGCCCAGGATGAGGTCTAGGGAGACGCGAAAGCCCGCTTCCAGGGCCATCTCCACCGCCCTCAGGGCACCCTTGCGGCCGTGGGCCCGGCCGAGGAAGCGGAGGACCGCTTCCTGGAAGCTCTGCACCCCTAAGGAGAGGCGGTTCACCCCAAGCTCCTTTAGGAGCCGAAGGCGGGCGGGGTTCAAGGTGCCGGGGTTAGCCTCGAGGGTCACCTCCGCCCCTTCCGCCAGGGACCAGGGGAGGGCCTGGAAGAGGGCCACCAGCTCCCGGTCCCGCAGGTAGCTCGGGGTGCCCCCGCCCAGGTAGAGGGTCTTAAGGGGATGGGGGTAGCGGGCGTGGAGGAGGGCGGCTTCCTCCCTTAGGCGCTTCAGGTAGGCCTCCACCCACCCGGGCCCCCGGCGCACCACGTGGAAGTCGCAGTAGGGGCAGAGGGTGGGGCAGAAGGGGACGTGGACGTAGAGGCTCGTCAACCCCTTCAGTCTACCAGGAGAAGGCGGAAATCGTTCAGGTTCGTGCCCGTGGGGCCGGTGACCAAGAGGGTGCCCACTTGATGGAAAAAGCCCAGGCCATCGTTCTCCTCCAGGAAGGGCCTGGGGTCCAGGCCCTTTTCCCAGACCTCAGGGGTGAGGAGGGCCCCCGCCGCCCCGCTATTCCCGTCCAGGCCGTCCGAGTCCGCGGCCAGGGCGTAGAGGGGGCGCTCCAGGTGGGCGTAGAGGGCGAGGAGGAACTCCAGGTTCCGCCCCCCCTTGCCCTTTCCCGTCACCCGCACCTGGGCCTCGCCCCCCGAAAGGAGGAAGAGGGGTTTGCGAAAGGGTACCCCGTGGCTCCGGATGGTTTCCGCAAGCTCGGCGTGGAAGCGGGCCAGGGCCCGGGCCTCCCCCCCGAAGCGGTCGGAGAGGACCACAGCCCGGTGCCCCTCCCGCCGCAGGAAGGCCTGGGCCGCTCGGAGGAGGTGGAGGTTCGCCCCCACCAGGCGCCAGGTGAGGCGCCTTAGCGCGGGGTCTTGGGGCTTGAGGGTTTCCTTAAGCCTTCCCTTGGCCCCCGCCTCCAGCACTTCCCGGGCTTCGGGGAAGGCGAGACCGTAGCGGTCCAGGACGGCCAGGGCCTCGGCGTAGGTGGTGGGATCGGGGTGGAAGGGCCCGGAGGCGATGACGCTGGGGTCGTCCCCCGGGACGTCGGAGAGGAGGAGGGCGTGGACCTTGGCCTTTGTGGCGAGGAGGGCCCGGCCCCCCTTGATGCGGGAGAGGTGCTTGCGCACGGCGTTGATCTCCTGGATGCTCGCCCCGCTTCGCAGGAGGGCCTGGGTGAGGGCCTGCTTTTCCGGGAGGCTTATCCCTAAAGGGGCGCACCAAAGGGCGCTCCCGCCCCCCGAGAGGAGGGCGAGGACCTTGGCCTTGGGGGATAGGGCCTTCAGGAGGCTCAGGACCTCTTCCGCCGCCCGGACGCTTTCCCCATCGGGCACGGGGTGGCGGGCGAAGACCGCCTTCAGGCCCAAGGGGTCTTGCCCCTGGGGCAGGGTGAGGTGGTAGGGGACCTCCCCATACCGGTCCAGGGCCGCCCGGAGCATGGGGGCCGCCGCTTTGCCCACGGCGAGGACCAGGTCGGGCCGGAAGGGGGGAAGGGCCCTTAGGGTGAGGCGGTAGGGGTCCGTGGCCTTCAGGGCCTGGTGGAAGGCTTCCTTCAGGAGGGCTTCCATCCCACGCCCGCTTGTCAAAGCCTGGTCCCCGGCTTCTCCCCGCTTAAGGGGTCCTTCCCCTCGTAGAGGAGGGCGAGGAGCTCCGCCGTGTGGAGCGCGGGGGTGCCCTGGAGGTAGGCGCTGATCTGGGTGAGGCAGCCGATGTTGCCCGTGACCACCAGGTGGGGCTCGGTGGCCTTAAGGTTTTCCGCCTTGCGCCGGCCCAGGGCCTCGGCGATCTCCGGCTGGAAGAGGTTGTAGGTGCCGGCGGACCCGCAACAGAGCTCCCACTCCTTGGGCTCCACGACCTCGAGGCCCGCCGCCCTTAAGAGCCTCCTGGGGGCCTCCCGCACCCCTTGGGCGTGGGCCAGGTGGCAGGCGTCGTGGTAGGCCACCCTGAGGGGGGTTCTGGGGGGTGGGGGCGGGGTGAAGCCGAGCTCGTCCAGGAGGACGGTGAGGTCCTTTACCTTGGCCGCCAAGGCCCGGGCCGCCTCCTCCTCGGGCTCCCCCAGGAAGAGGAGGGGGTACTCCTTCATCCCCGAGCCGCAGCCGGCGGCGTTGCTGACCACGTAGTCCACATCTTGGAAGACCTTTAGGTTATTTCGAGCCAGGGCCCTTGCCCCCTCCTTGTCCCCAGCGTGGAGGTTTAAGGCCCCACAGCAGGCCTGCTCCCGGGCCACCACCACCTCAACCCCGTTTTCCTGGAGAACCTTTATGGTGGCCTGGTTGATGGAGGGCCTGAGCACCCTTTGGGCGCACCCCAAAAGGAGCCCCACCCGGGCCTTCCTTTCCCCCTTGGCGGGGTAGATCTCTAGGTAGGGGGCTTCCGTGGGAAGGCGCTCGGGGAGGAGGTCCAAGGGCGCCTTGAGGGGCTTGGGGAGGGGAAGGGGCTTTAGGAGGGGCTTGAGCCGGGTGGCGAGCTCCGCCAGGGGCCGGAAGCGCTCTGGGTGGGGAAGGGTGCGGAGGAGGGCCAGGCGGTAGACCCTTTCCAGGGGGTAGCGGTGGCGCTTCTCCTCCGTGTGGAGGCGGAAGGTGGCGATGAGCTCGCCGTAGGGCACCCCGCTCGGGCAGGCGGTGACGCAGGCCTGGCAGGCCAGGCACCGGTCCAGGTAGGGAAGGGCCTCCTCCAGGGGCAGGGCCCCTTCCAGGACCTCCTTCATGAGGAAGATCCGCCCCCGGGGGGAGTCCATCTCCTCCTGGAGGACCACGTAGGTGGGGCAGGTGGGGAGGCAGAAGCCGCAGTGGACGCAGGCCTCAATGGCGTGGGCCATCACCTCCCCTTCCTGGCCCAAGGCTTCCACGGGAATGCGGTGCTGCATGCTCTCACCCTAAGGGAAAGCGGCCCCGTGGGTCCAGGGCCCGTTTCAGCTTGGCGAAGAAGGCTTCAGGGGGCGGTGGATAAAGGGGGTCTTCCGCCCCTTTGAGGACCAGGTGGGGAAAGCCCGCCCGCCTCAGGGCCTCTAGCCCTTCGGGGCCCGTGCCGGCGTAGAGGACCTCCCCGCCGTCCAGGTAGCGCCGGGGCCCCAGGGGAAGCCCCTCCAGCCGCGCCACCTCCTGGGGCTTGGCCGGCACCTTCACCCAGATGGGGCTTCCCTCCAAAAAGCGGAGGTCCCGCACCTCCTCCCAGTGGACCCCGTCCTCCTCCAGGACCTCCGTTTGGGCCCCCTCCTGGGCCAGGAGGGCTTTTAGGCCTTCCAGACGGGCCTTTAGGCTTTTGGGAAACCCCCCCAGGCGGAGCTCCAGGGTGGCGGGGGGGACGAGGTCCAGGGCCAGAAGGTCCAGGGGGAGGAGGCGTAGCCTTTCCAAGGCGGAAAGGGCCTCGTTTAGGCTTGGCATCTTCGCCCGGAGGGTCCTCGTGGCCCTAGGGTAGGGGAAGACCTTGAAGGAGAGCTCCACCATGACGCCAAAAGCCCCCAAGGAGCCCACCATGAGGCGGTGGAAGGGGAAGCCGGCGGCGTTTTTCACCACCTTGCCCCCACCCCGCACCACCCTTCCCTCCCCGTCCACGAAGCGCACCCCCAGGAGGAAGTCCCTAAGGCCCCCATAGCGGTGGCGCAAGGGCCCGGAAAGCCCCGCCGCCACCGTGCCCCCCAGGGTGGCCCCCTTCCCCTTCAGGGGCGGGTGGAAGGGAAGGTACTGCCCGTGGGCCCTTAGGGCCTCCTCCACCTCGGCGATGGGGGTCCCGGCCCAGGCGGTGAAGACGAACTCCTCCGGGGTGTACTCCAGGATGCCGGAAAGCCCCGAGAGGTTTAGGCTCACCTCCCCCTCCCGGGGGGCGGAGAGGGCGGGCTTGGTCCCCCCGCCTTTGGGCCTCAAGCGGGGGTAGGCCCGCACCGCCTCCACCACCTCCTTCAGGGTGCTTGTCCTAACCTCCATGGACCACCTCCGGGAGGACCTTGCCCCGGTTGGCGAGGCCCTTGGGGTCCAGGGCCCGCTTCACCCGTTCCATGGCCAGGAGGTCCTCCGGGGCGAACATCTCCGGCATGTAGGTCTTCTTCTCCACCCCGATGCCGTGCTCCCCCGTGAGGGAGCCCCCAAGGCGCACGCAGAGCCTGAGGATCTCCCCAGCCAGGGCCTCCGCCCTTTCCAGCTCCCCGGGCTTCTTGCCGTCGTAGAGGACCAAGGGATGTAGGTTCCCGTCCCCGGCGTGGAAGACGTTGGCCACCCTGAGCCCGTGGGCCTGGGAGAGCCTTTGGATCTCCCTCAGGGCCTCCCCCAGTCGGCTTCGCGGCACCACCCCGTCCTGGACCAGGTAGTCGGGGGAAAGCCGGCCCACGGCGCTGAAGGCCGCCTTGCGCCCCTTCCAGATGGCCTGGCGCTCCGCCTCGCTCCCCGCCACCCGCACGGCGTAGGCCCCGCTTTCCCGGATCACCTCCTCCAAGACCTGGGCCTCCTCCGCCACCTCCTCCTTGGGGCCTTCCAGCTCCACGATGAGGAGGGCCTCCGCCTCCGGGTAGCCCGCCCTCACCGCCTTTTCCGCCGCCTCTATGGCCAGGCGGTCCATGATCTCCATGGCCCCGGGCAGAAGCCCCCGCCGGATCACCAGGCTCACGGCGTTCCCCGCCTCCTCTAGGCTCCTGTAAGCGGCGAGGAGGGTGTGGTAGGCCTCGGGCTTGGGAAGGAGCCTTAAGGTGATCTCCACCGCCACCCCCAAAAGCCCCTCCGTGCCCACGAAGAAGCCGTGGAGGTCGGGTCCCACCCCCTCTAGGCTTTCCCCCCCGAGGCGCACCACCTCCCCCTCCGGGGTCACCACCTCGAGGCCCAGGACGTGGTTCGCCGTCATCCCGTACTTCAGGCAGTGGGCCCCCCCGGAGTTGAAGGCCACGTTGCCGCCGATGGTGGAGACGGGTTGGCTGCTGGGGTCTGGGGCGTAGTAGAGGCCGAAGGGGGCCGCCTGGCGGGAAACCTCCAGGTTCACCACCCCGGGCTCCACCACGGCGATCCGGGCCTTGGGGTCCAGGCGCAGGATGCGGTTCATGCGGTTTAGGGCGAGGACGATCCCCCCCTCCACGGGCAAGGAGCCCCCGCTGAGGCTCGTGCCGCTTCCCCGGGCCACGAAGGGGACGCCGTGGCGGTGGCAAAGCCGCACCACCGCCACCACCTCCTCCTTGCCCTCGGGCAGGACCACCGCCAAGGGGCGCTTGCGGTAGGCGGTGAGGGCGTCGGACTCGTAGGGGGCGAGGGCCGCCTCATGGGTGAGGACCCTGCCGGGCAAAAGGGCCTTGAGTTCTTCCAAAAAGCCCACGGCTTCCCTCCTTTCCTCCCACTTTAGGGCAGAAGGCGGGGGGAAGTCCCGCCCGCCCTCCCCTTGGCCCTTTGGCCGTTAGTCAAGGTACTCGTAGGCCACCAGGGTGAGGAACTCTATGAACTCCTCGGAGAGGACCAGCTTGTCCAGGATTTCTTCCGCCTCCTTGTAGCGCTCCTTTTCCCGCCCCCCGAGCTTGGCGAGCTCCTCCTCCTTCACCTTCTGGTAGAGCTCGGGGGTCACGGCGCGGCCGTCTTCCAGCTTGGCCTCCCGGTGGACCCACTGCCAAAGCTGCGCCCGGCTAATCTCGGCGGTGGCGGCGTCCTCCATGAGGTTGAAGATGGCGGCGGCCCCGTTGCCGAGGAGCCACTGGTTCAGGTACTGCAGGGCCACGGAGATGTTGTTCCTAAGCCCCGCCTCCGTCACCCTCCCCCCGGGGACCTCAAAGTTGAGGAGGTCCTCCGCCCGCACCTGGACGTCCAGGCGCTTCACGTGCTTCTGGTGGGGTTTGTCCCCCAGGTGGCGGTCAAAGACCTCTTGGGCCACGGGCACCAGGTCGGGGTGGGCCACCCAGGTGCCGTCAAAGCCCTGGGAGGCCTCCCGCTCCTTGTCCGCCCGCACCTGCTGGAAGGCCCGCTCGTTCACCTCGGGGTCCTTGCGGCTTGGGATGAAGGCGGCCATGCCGCCGATGGCGTGGGCCTCGTGGATGTGGCAGGACTTCACCAAAAGCTCGGTGTAGGCCTTCATGAAGGGCACGGTCATGGTCACCTGGGCCCGGTCGGGGAAGATGGGGGCGGTGGTGGCGAACTTCTTGATGCAGCTGAAGATGTAGTCCCAGCGCCCGGCGTTCAGCCCGGCGGCGTGCTCCTTGAGCTCGTAAAGGATCTCCTCCATCTCAAAGGCCGCCAGGATGGTCTCTATGAGCACCGTGGCCCGGATGGTGCCCCGGGGGATCTTCAGGTAGTCCTGGGCGAAGTTGAAGACCTCGTTCCAGAGGCGGGCCTCGAGGTGGCTTTCCATCTTGGGCAGGTAGAAGTAGGGCCCGCTTCCCCGCCTTAGGAGCTCGTGGGCGTTGTGGAAGAAGTAGAGCCCGAAGTCAAAGAGGCTCGCCGAGATGGGCTCCCCGTCCACCCGCACGTGCTTTTCCACCAGGTGCCAGCCCCGGGGGCGCACCACCAAGGTGGCGGTCTTCTCCTTAAGCCGGTACTCCTTGCCCTCGGGGGAGACGAAGTCAATCTGGCGGCGCACGGCGTCGTAAAGGTTTTTCTGCCCTTGGATCACGTTGTCCCAGGTGGGGGACAGGGCGTCCTCAAAGTCCGCCATGAAGACCTTGGCCCCGGAGTTCAGGGCGTTGATGATCATCTTGCGGTCCACGGGGCCGGTGATCTCCACCCGGCGGTCCAGAAGGTCCGGGGGGGCCTCGGCCACCCGCCAGTCCCCGCCCCGGACGAAGGCGGTTTCCTGAAGGAAGTCGGGCTTCTCCCCGGCCTTGTACCGTTCCCAAAGCTCGTGCCGGCGGGAAAGGAGCGCCTTGCGCACCGGGTTGAACTCCCGGTGCAGGGCCACCACGAACCGCAAGGCCTCTTCCGTGAGCACTTCCCCCAGGAGGGGATGGTCCTTGGTGATCTCCACGCCCTTCATGGTGGCCTGAGCTTACGGGGGCGGGGGCGGGTTTGTCAATAGACGGAATGCTTTTTCGTATCTTGAAAAACTGGCGAGGCCGTGCTACCCTAAGGCGCCATGCCGAGACCGAGGGAAAAGGGCGCGAGCGAGGTCAAAACCCTAGAGAAGGGGCTTCTTGTACTGGAGGCCTTGGCGGAGGCCAGGGAGGCGGGGCTTTCCGCCCTGGCCGAGGCCACGGGGCTATCCAAAAGCACCCTTTACCGCCTTCTCCAGACCCTGGTGCGCCGAGGCTTCGCCGTGGAGGAGGGGGGCGTGTACCGGGTGGGGCCCAAGGCCTTCGCCGTGGGCCAGGCCTACCCCAGGCCCGACCTCCTCTCGGCGGCGCGCCCCGAGATGGAGGCCTTGGCGGCGGAAACGGGGGAGAGCGTCAACCTGGCGGTGCCCATGGATGGGGAGGCCCTCTACCTGGACCAGGTGGAGGGAAGGCAGCTCGTGCGCCTTTTCACCGCCCCGGGGAGCCGGGCTCCCCTCCACGCCACCGGGGTAGGGAAGGTGTTTTTGGCCTACAGGGGGGTGCCGGAGGGCCTACGCCTCACCCCCTTCACCCCCCACACCAAAACCCGCCTCGAGGAGCTCCTCTTGGAGCTCAAGGAGGTGCGGGCCCAGGGCTATGCCCTGGACAACGAGGAAAAGGAACTGGGGGTGCGGTGCGTGGCCGCCCCCGTCTTCGGCCCTACGGGGGAGGTGGTGGCGGCCATTTCCCTTTCCGCCCCGGCCAGCCGGCTTTCCCTGGAGGCCGCCCGCCGCCTCGCCCCCCGGGTGAGGGCGGCGGCCCAGGGCGCCTCCTTGCGCCTGGGGTTTTCAGGGGGCGTATAATGAAAAGGGTTAGAGTGGTTTAGCGGGGGGAGCTTAAGGCCATGGACAGGGTCACGGACAAGGACCGCCCGGTGTACGTGATCAGCGTGGCGGCGGAGTTGGTGGAGATGCACCCGCAGACCCTGAGGCTTTATGAGCGGAAGGGGCTCATCAAGCCGAGGCGGTCTGGGGGTAAGACGCGGCTTTACTCGGAGCGGGACATTGAGAAGCTAAGGGAGATCCGCCGCTTGACGCAGGAGCTTGGGGTGAATTTGGCGGGGGTGGAGGAGATCATGCGGCTCAGGGCCGAGCTGGAGGCCCTCCAAGCCCGCTTTGAAGCCGAGGTGGAAAGGCTCAAAGGGGAGATCGGGGACCGCTTCCGGGAGCTGGAGCGCAAGGCCCTCCCCGCCCCCGGGGAAACGGCGAAGCCCTCCCCCAAGGACCGCCCCGTGTACGTGATCAGCGTGGCGGCGGAGTTGGTGGAGATGCACCCGCAGACCCTGAGGCTTTATGAGCGGAAGGGGCTCATCAAGCCGAGGCGGTCTGGGGGTAAGACGCGGCTTTACTCGGAGCGGGACATTGAGAAGCTAAGGGAGATCCGCCGCTTGACGCAGGAGCTTGGGGTGAATTTGGCGGGGGTGGAGGAGATCATGCGGCTCAGGGCCGAGCTGGAGGCCCTCCAAGCCCGCTTTGAAGCCGAGGTGGCGCGGCTTCGGCTTCTCCTCCTGGAGGAGGGCAAGGCCTTGGCGGAAGAGGGTAGCATGGGGGCGTGAAGACCCTTGACCCCCTACTGGAGTTCCTTTCCATCCCTTCGGTATCCACCGACCCCGCCCGCAAGGAGGAGGTGCGGCGGGCTGCCTTTTGGCTTAAGGAGCGCCTTCAGGCCCTAGGCTTTGCCGCCGAGCTCCACGAAACCCCCCTCCATCCCATCCTCTACGCCGAGCGGGTGGTGGACGAGGAGGCCCCCACCGTCTTGGTCTACGGCCACTACGATGTCCAGCCGGAGGACCCCCTGGAGCTTTGGGAAACCCCGCCCTTTTCCCCGGTGGTGCGGGATGGCCGGATCTACGCCCGGGGCGCATCCGACGACAAGGGGCAGCTTTGGGCCCACGTGGCCGCCCTGGAGGGCCTCACCGCCCGGACCAACGTCAAGTTCCTGGTGGAGGGGGAGGAGGAGATCGGAAGCCCCCACCTCCTCCCCTTCGTGCGGCAGAACCGGGAAAAGCTCCGGGCGGACGTGGTGCTGGTTTCCGACGGGGCCATGTTCGCCCCCGAAACCCCCACCCTCACCTATGGCCTGAGGGGGCTTTGCTACCTGGAGGTGCGCCTAAAGGGGGCCCGGCGGGACCTGCACTCCGGGGCCTTCGGCGGGGTGGCGCCCAACCCCATCCAGGCCCTGGGTTGGCTCCTCGCCCGCCTCAAGGACGAAGGGACGGGGAAGGTGCAGATCCCGGGCTTCTACGAGAAGGTGCGGCCCGTGTCCGAGGAGGAAAAGCGCCTTTGGCCCTCCTTGGACGAGGAGGCCCTGAAGGGGGAGCTCGGGGTGGAGGTCCTCCCGGGGGAGGAGGGCTACACCCCTTTGGAGCGGCTTTGGGCCAGGCCCACCCTGGACCCCAACGGCGTGTGGGGCGGCTACCAAGGGGAAGGCTCCAAGACGGTGATCCCCAAGGAGGCGGGGATGAAGCTTTCCATGCGCCTGGTGCCGGACCAAGACCCCGAGGAGGTGGCGGATCGGACCGAGGCCTACCTCGAGGAGATCCTTCCCCCCGGGTACCGCCTGGAGGTGCGCCGCCTCCACGGGGGGAAGCCCGTCCTCACCGATCCCTTTAGCCCCCCCATGCGCCTCATGGCCCGGGCCTTGGCGGAGGTCTGGGGCAGGCCCCCCGTCTACGCCCGGGAAGGGGGGACGATCCCCGTGGTGGCGGAGCTTCAGGAGGCCCTGGGCGCCCCCATCGTCCTCTTGGGCCTGGGGCTTAACGACGACAACCTGCACGCCCCCAACGAGAAGTTTGACCTCATCAACCTGGAAAAGGGCATCGCCGCCATAAGGCGCTTCCACGAACTTTTGGCCGAGGAGGGCCTTCAGTAGGCCCGCTTGAAGATGAGGGCTTCCCCCACCCTCCCGGAAAGGAGGGGCACGGCGGCGCTTTTGGCCACCTGGGCGCAAAAGGGGACGTCCCCCTCCAGGCCCACCCCCTTCAGGGCCAAGGCGGCGGCGGAGAGGCTTAGGGCCTCCAAGGGGTCCTGGTAGGCCCGCTTCACGGCCAGGGCGATGCGGGCCCCGTCCTCGGGCTCCACCTCTCCCAAAAGGCCCAGGTACTCCGAGAGGACCCCGGCGGTGTAAAGGTCGTCCAGCCCGGCCCGCCCCTCTTTACCGGCGCAGAGGATGGCCACCTCCTCCGTGGCGAGCTCCTTGGCGAGCCGGGCGGCGGCATGGGCGTTGTAGAGGGAGGCCAGGAGGACGTGCTTGGCGGTCTTGGCGGCGGCGTGGGCCGCCTTGGTGCCGTTGGTGGTGCTCATGACCACCACCTTGCCCCCCACGGGGGCTTCCAGGGCTTCCCGGGGGGAGTTGCCCAGGTCAAACCCGGGAGGCTTCAGCCCCCCCACCTCCCCCGCCAGGACCACGTCCTCGTCCTTAAAGGCCCGGGCCGCCTCGAGGCTATCCACCAGGTAAAGCGCCTCCGCCCCCGCCTCCAGGAGGCAGGCGGCGGTGGTGGTGGCCCGGATCACGTCCACCACCAGGACCACATCGGGGTACACCACCCCTTCGCTGGGAAGAACGTCCACCCTGAGGCGCAAGGCACACCTCCCCTAGACCAGGCCGAAGGCCACCTCTTCCAGAAGCCGGAAGTCCTTCACCTCCACCTGCCCTGGGGCCAAGGATAGGATCCCCTTCTCCTGCAGGCTGTGCAGGACCCGGGTCACCGTTTCCCGGCTCGCCCCCGCCAGGGCAGCCAGGTCCTGGTGGCGCAGGCGGAAGCGGGGCCCGTGCCCTTGGCGGTGGAGCTTGAGGAGGGCGTAGGCCACCCGGCTTTGCGCCTCCTCAAAGGCCAAGAGGTCCATCTCCACGTTGAGCTCCCGTAGCCTTCGGGCCAGGATGCGGGCGAGGTTGTGGGCCAATAGGGGCAGCCGGCGGATAAGGGCGAAGTAGCTCTCCCGGTAGAGGGCGAGGACCTGGGCGTCCTCCTCCGCCTCGGCGCTGGCGCTCCGTTCCCCCCCGTCCAGGAGGCTCATCTCCCCGAAGACCTCCCCGGGGCCCAGAAAGCCTAGGGTCTTCTCCTGCCCCCCCAGGTGGGTGCGGTAAAGCCGCACCCGCCCCGCCTCCACCAGGTATAAGGCCTGGCCCAGGTCCCCCTGTTGGAAGATGGTCTTCCCTTGGGGGAAGAAAAGGGGCTGGAAGTAGGAGCGGGCGAGCGCTGCCTCCTCCGGCGTCAGGTCCTGGAACAAGGGGCTTCCCCGCATCGGTCCTACTCTAACCGAGCCTTCATCTTTTGCCTAGAGGATGAGAGGGTGCGCCCGGTCCTCGAGGTCCAAAACCTCGGCTTCGCCTACGCCAACGGCCCTCTTTTCCAAGGGCTCTCCTTCCGGTTGGAACCCGGGGAGGCCCTCGCTGTGCTTGGGCCCTCGGGAAGCGGCAAAACCACCCTTCTCCACCTCCTTGCCGGGCTTCTTCCCTTGCAGGAGGGGGAGGTCCTGTGGGAGGGAACGCCCATCCGGGGCCTTAGGGAGGAGGCCCTGGCCCGGCGCCGGCTTCGCTTTTTGGGCCTCGTTTTCCAGCACCACTTCCTATTGCCCGAGCTCACCGCCTTGGAGAACGTCCTCGCCCCCGGGTACCTGGTGGGACGGGTGGACCGGGCTTGGGCCTTTGCCCTTTTGGAGCGCCTGGGGCTTGGGGCGCGGGCGGGCTTTCTTCCCCAGAGGCTTTCCGGGGGGGAGCGCCAGCGGGTGGCGGTGGCCCGGGCCCTTTACCCGAGGCCTAGGCTCCTCCTGGCGGACGAGCCCACGGCGAGCCTGGACCGCCGCCAGGCCCGGGAGGTCCTCGCCCTCATGCGGGCGCTTTGCCAGGAGGTGGGCGCCGCCTTGGTCCTGGCCACCCACGACGAGGGCCTGGTGGAAGGGCTTCCCGCCCTCAGGCTGTAGTATCCTTAGGCGGTATGAGTCCCATCCACGTGCGGGGCAAACCGGGGGACGTGGCGCAAAGGGTTCTCCTCCCCGGGGACCCCGGCCGGGCGGAATGGATCGCCAAAACCTTCTTGGAAGACCCCGTGGTTTACAACACCCACCGGGGGCTTTTGGGCTACACCGGGCGCTACCGGGGGGTGCCCGTTTCCGTGCAGACCACGGGGATGGGGGCTCCTTCCGCCAGCATCGTGGCGGAGGAGCTCATCCAGCTTGGGGCCCGGGTCCTCCTGCGGGTGGGCACCTGCGGGGCGGTGGACAACGCCTTGGCCCCGGGGGACCTGGTCATCCCCCAGGGGGCGGTGCCCTTGGACGGAGCTACCCGCCAGTACCTCGGGGGGCTTCCCTACGCCCCCGTGCCCGACCCCTTCCTCTTCCGCGCCCTTTGGGCCAAGGCGGAGGAGCGGGGCTACCCCCACCACGTGGGCCTGGTGGCCACGGAGGACGCCTTTTACGCCACCACCCTCGAGGCGGCCCGCGCTTGGAGCCGCTTTGGGGTTTTGGCCTTTGAGATGGAGGCGAGCGCCCTCTTCCTCCTGGGCCGGATGCGGGGGGTGAAGGCGGGGGCCATCCTGGCGGTTTCCAACCGCATCGGCGACCCCGAGCTGGCGCCTGCCGAAGTGCTCCAGGAAGGCATCCGGCGCATGGTGGAGGTGGCGCTTCTCGCCCTTTTGGAGGTGTAGCATGGACCACGAGCACGAGCACGAGTTCATCCTGGAGATCCCCGAGTTCCAGCACCTCTCCTACGAGGTGGAGGGGAACATCGCCCTGGTGACCCTAAGGAGGCCCGAGGCCCTAAACGCCCTTTCCCGCGAGGTCTT
This sequence comes from Thermus thalpophilus, assembly GCF_022760915.1. Taxonomy (NCBI): domain Bacteria; kingdom Thermotogati; phylum Deinococcota; class Deinococci; order Thermales; family Thermaceae; genus Thermus; species Thermus thalpophilus. Next base: position 56,127 of record NZ_JAKTNS010000013.1, read on the forward strand.
GGAGGAGCTCGCCCAGGTGGCGGAGGTGATCCACCAAGACCCCGAGGCCCGGGTGGCCATCTTCACGGGGGAGGGAAGGGCCTTCGCCGCCGGGGCGGACCTCAAGGAGATCGCCGCCCTCAAGGACCCCTTCATGGCCCGGGAGTACGCCCTTTTGGGCCAGCAGGTCTTCGCCGAGATCGCCGCCTTGCCCATCCCCACCATCGCCGCCATCCACGGCTACGCCCTGGGGGGCGGGCTGGAGCTGGCCCTGGCGTGCGACCTCCGGGTGGCGGCCAAGGGGGCCAAGCTCGGCCTTCCCGAGGTGGGTCTCGGGCTCATCCCCGGCTTTGGGGGCACCCAGCGCCTGCCCCGCCTCATCGGCCGGGGGCGGGCCTTGGACCTCATCTTCACCGGGCGGCACGTGGAGGCGGAGGAGGCCCTCATGCTGGGCCTCGTCAACCGGGTGGGGGAGGACGCCCTGGAGGAGGCCAAGAAGCTCGCCCAGAAGATCCTCAAAAACGCCCCCATCGCCCTGGCCCTGGCCAAGGAGAGCGTGGTGCGGGGCGAGGGGCTAGACCTGGCGGAGGCCTTGGAGATTGAGGCGGACCTCTTCGGCTACGCCGCCGCCACCGAGGACATGAAGGAGGGGGTGCGGGCCTTCCTGGAAAAGCGGGCGCCGGAGTTCAAGGGGGAGTGAGTTCCTTTCCCTCGCCAGGGCCCGGTGTAAGGTGAGGGGTGCGCATGACGGGAGAACGCGTGGTCCACGTAGCTAGCCCCAAGGCCAAGCTCTACGCCGAGGCCGACCAGGCCATCCGGGAGCGCCTGAAGCCCTTTCCCAAGGCCCTTAGGGCCTACGAGCTCCTGATCCAGGACCCGGAGGCCCGGGCCGGTTGGAACATGGCCAACTACATCACCATGCGCAAGCTGGGCTACAACGACCACGGCCGGGTCCACGCCCTCCTCACCGGGGCGGCGGGCGTGGCCATTTTGGGCCTTCTGGCCGAGGCGGGGGTGCGGCTGGACACCCTTGAGTCGGGGGCGGGGGAGCTGGAGGACGCCTACGTGGTGGTCCTCCTCTCCACCATGCTCCACGACCTGGGCAACCAGGTGCACCGGGACCACCACGAGGCCTTCGGGGTGAGCCTGGCCCTCCCCATCCTGAACCGCATCCTGGAGAGGATCTACCCCGACCCCGAGCAGCGCACCGCCCTCCGGGCCCTCATGCTCCACAGCATCTACAGCCACGACCTCTCCCCCGAGCCCCTCACCATAGAGGCGGGCATCACCGCGGTGGCGGACGGCACGGACATCACCAAGGGCCGGGGGCGGAAGGCCTTCGCCCTGGGGAGCATAGACATCCACTCCATCAGCGCCCTGGCGGTGGACGAGGTGCGGATCCTGAAGGGCGAAAAGGTCCCGGTGGAGATCCAGGTGACCATGAACAACTCGGCGGGGATCTTCCAGGTGGAGGAAACCCTCACCAAGAAGGTCCTAAAGAGCCCCTTGCGCCCCTACGTCACCGTGGTGGCCATGACCGAGCCCAACGGGTCCCAGGACCAGCGGATCGTCCACCGGGTGCGCCTGCACGAAACGGAAGACCGCTTCGTCCTGGACTAGCTTTCCGGCCAAAGCTCGCGGAGCTCCTTGGGCAGGAGCTGGCGCACGTCCTGGATCTCGCCCTCCGACACCTTTTGCCGCAGGACCTTGAACACCGCCCGGGCCGCTCCTTCCGGGTCCACCGCCACCCCGGAAGGGGTTTTGAGCTCCCGGGCCACGTGGGCCAGGAACTCCGCCTTGTGCCGCTCCTTAAGGGGTTTACCCGTGGGGTCCCAGCCCTCGTAGTAGATGCCCCGGATGAGCATAGGGAGTTGCGCCCCGAGCTGGGCCACCTCCTCCACGGGCAGGCGGTCCCGGAGGGCGTGGAGGACGGCCCGAAGGGCCATGTAAGCCCGGTGGCGGTCCTCCGTGCCCAGCTCCTCCATGATGGCCTTGAGCCAGGTGTGGGTTTTGTGGAGGGTGGCGTCAAAGACCTCCAGACCGGTGGCGCTCATACCCCTTTACCCCCTTACCTTTAGCCTATCCCTTGAGCGGAGGCGTGTAAAGGAGGTGGCGCTTTCGGAAGGAAGGTGGCTATTCCTCCAGGCGGAACCCCACCTCCAACACCACCTGGTACTCCTTCACCCCTTCCGGGCCGATGGTGCCCCGGATCTCCTTGACCTCAAACCCGTCCAGGTGGCGAAGGGTTTTCTGCGCCCGCTCCAAGGCGGTTTGGATGGCGCCCTCGAGGCCTTCCCCGCTCGTCCCCACCAGCTCCACCTTCTTGTAGACTTTGCCCATTTCCCCATTCTACCGCCTTTGCCCCACCTCCTTGGTGAGTTCCCGCTTGAGGATCTTCCCCACGCTGGACTTGGGGAGGCTTTCCCGGAAGGCGATGATGCGGGGCACCTTGTAGGCGGCGAGGTTTTGGCGGCAGAAGG
>NZ_JAKTNS010000140.1:0-369 GCF_022760915.1 Thermus thalpophilus
ACATGGGCAGGTTCCCCAGGGCCTTCATGTGGCCCACGAGGGCCCTCCAGTCCCCTTCGGCGGCGTAGGCCAGGGCCTCCTCGAGGAGGGCCCGGTGGAAGGAGGGCTCCAGGAACCAGGTCCACCGCCCCCGCTGGTCCTTCCGCAGGACGTACGTGGGCTTCCACTCCCCCTCCCGCCAGGCCACCCAGTAGAGGGGGCGCTGGGGCTCGGGGGAGGCCTCCACCCGCCGCATCCCCTCCCCGGGGAGGGGGTGCGGGGCCAGGAGCATGAGGGGCCAGGTGGGAGGAGGGTTCTCCGGGGGCATCACGCTCACCGGGGCCAGGAGGAGGTGGGCCACGGGGAGGCGGGCCTCCTTCCGGATGGCCC
>NZ_JAKTNS010000141.1:0-365 GCF_022760915.1 Thermus thalpophilus
TTCTCCTGGCTGTAGCTGGCCCCGTCCAGCACCACCACCTCCCCCAGTTCCAGGCTCTGGCGGTAGCGCGCCAGCAGGAGAACCAAGGCCTCCTGATCCGACTGGTTCCCATCCCCAGGAGCGAAGAGCAGGGGAATCCCCCCGGTATCGGCGCAGATCAGGTTCATCACCCACTGCTTGAGGTCTGGGCGGTGGTCCCGGCTGTAGCCGTGGGTGAGGCGGATGACCAGGGGCTCGTCCCCCGTATCGGTCTGGCCCTCTTCCCCGCTCCCGTACACCCCGTGGACGTGAAAGCTGGTGGAGTCCACGTGAAGAGCCCGCACGGGAAAGGGAAAGGCTCTGCGGGCAGATTTAGCCACCTCCAC
>NZ_JAKTNS010000142.1:0-365 GCF_022760915.1 Thermus thalpophilus
TTCTCCTGGCTGTAGCTGGCCCCGTCCAGCACCACCACCTCCCCCAGTTCCAGGCCCTGGCGGTAGCGCGCCAGCAGGGGAACCAAGGCCTCCTGATCCGACTGGTTCCCATCCCCAGGAGCGAAGAGCAGGGGAATCCCCCCGGTATCGGCGCAGATCAGGTTCATCACCCACTGCTTGAGGTCTGGGCGGTGGTCCCGGCTGTAGCCGTGGGTGAGGCGGATGACCAGGGGCTCGTCCCCCGTATCGGTCTGGCCCTCTTCCCCGCTCCCGTACACCCCGTGGACGTGAAAGCTGGTGGAGTCCACGTGAAGAGCCCGCACGGGAAAGGGAAAGGCTCTGCGGGCAGATTTAGCCACCTCCAC
>NZ_JAKTNS010000143.1:0-350 GCF_022760915.1 Thermus thalpophilus
TCCCCCTCCACCCGCTCCAGCCGTTCGGCCAGGGCCCGGAGGAGGGCCAGGGCCTCCCCCTCGGAGGGGAGGGCGAGGCCGGCGGCCGGGAAGTCCCCCTGGACCCGGGCCAGGGCCTCCTCCAGGGGGAGGCCTTCCCGCAGGTGGGCCTCCCGGGCCGCCTGGAGGCGGGCCAGGGCCTCCTTGGGCCAGAGCCGGCCCCCCCGGGGGTCCCGGGGCAGGGGGCCCACCACCCCCTCCCACAGGGCGGCGTAGCGCCGGAGGGTGGCCGGGGAGACCCCCAGGGCCCGGGCGACCAGGTGGGGGGGCAGGAGGGTCTGGCCGAGGTCTTCCCCTTCCGAGTGGTCCAT
>NZ_JAKTNS010000144.1:0-344 GCF_022760915.1 Thermus thalpophilus
CCATCAGGTTGGTGCTCCGCAGGTACGGCCAAAGCACCTTGGGGTACCCGTAGAAGCGCAGGAAGGCTCCGGAATCCTCAAGGTGTTTCCCTACGGGAAAGCAACCACCCAAAGCCCCACCACCCCCGGGTACCCCGACCCCCAGGTCCCCTTCACCTCCTCCAGGACCCGCAGGGCCTCCTCCCGGCTCTCCGCCCCGTACACCCGCCTCAGGTCCTCCGCCAGCAGGGCCCGGTCCCGGGAGCGCACCTGGGACAGGCTCCACCGCACCCCGTGCACCACGCACCGCACCCGCCGCAGGCCCCGCTGCCAAAGCTCCCCCAGGACCCCCTCCCATCCCAGGG
>NZ_JAKTNS010000145.1:0-337 GCF_022760915.1 Thermus thalpophilus
CCTGGCCGCACACACGCCCTTTCCCCCTACGAGGTTCCGGAGCTCGGGGTACTCCGGGCACGGCCAAGGCTTCACGGACCCCAGGCGGGGGGCTCGGAGCAGAGGGGGAGTCGCACCCCCCCCGTTACAGGCCTAGCTATCGTGCGCCCCAGGTTATCCGGTGCGGGTCTCCCCTCCCGTTTTCCCTGGTCAGCGGGGCCTCCAGTCTCCCTCAGCCCCCTGGTGCCTCGCGGCACCCTCAGCACCGGCCTGCTCCGCACACGTGATGGGGCTATGGGTTCACCCCATCCCGTGGCCCGGACTTTCACCGGGTTTCCCGCGGTCAGCCCTGGGGGTT
>NZ_JAKTNS010000146.1:0-333 GCF_022760915.1 Thermus thalpophilus
CCCCCTGTGGCCAGGATCCACCTCCTCCCGGAGGCTTCCCCCGGTGGGGGTAAGCGCCTGTGGTCGTGATCGTCAACGTCCCCTCGGGTACTCCACCTTCCCCTCGGGATCCCTCTCCCGGTTGTCGGGGCAGGGGTTGCCCCCCGCCCCCGAAGCGGTGCCGAGGCCCCCTGGGGTGGAAGCCCCAGGGTAAGCCGGTCCGGGCTTTCCTACATCCCGCGAACGCGGGCCAGGTTCGCGCACCGCATGGGGTACGGGGCCCCCCACGCAGCCGTTCCCCCTCGTACTCGCCCGGTCTCCCCCTCTCGCGCGCCGGGTTTTCGCCGCCGCCTC
>NZ_JAKTNS010000147.1:0-319 GCF_022760915.1 Thermus thalpophilus
GTAGCGAAGGCGGCAAGCGGCAAGTACCGCGGTCTAACGGGGGAACCTCTCGGCCTGGACCCCGGACCTGTGGCAGCAGGGACGAAGGGGGACAGGTGAGCCGTGGGGAGTAGCCGTGCGGCGTACGGAGGCCAGGCCTCCCGAGGCGGCGGCGAAAACCCGGCGCGCGAGAGGGGGAGACTGCCCGAGTACGAGGGGGGAAGCTGCGGTGGGGGCCCCGTACCCGCCGTGGTGGAACCTGGCCTAAGGGCCTAGGAAAGGGCAGACCGGCTTACCCTGGGGCTTCCACCCCAGGGGGCCTCGGCACCGCTTCGGGGGC
>NZ_JAKTNS010000148.1:0-308 GCF_022760915.1 Thermus thalpophilus
CCTTGGCCTTAGGATTTTGGGATGGAAACCACACCCAACCTACAGGTGTACGACCTGGGCCACCTGGGCCTGGTGGCCAGCATCCTGGATCAGATAGGACTGGTACAGACCGTAGACCGGTTCGTGGGCCCAAGGCCGGGCGAAAAGGTCTCCACTGGCATGGCCCTCAAGGCCGCCATACTGAACGCCCTGGGCTTCGTCACCTCTCCCCTCTACCTCTTCGGCCACTTCTTCCAGGGCAAGCCCACCGAGCTGCTCCTGGGGCCCGGCATCACCCCCGAACTTTTGAACGACGACCGCATGGGCCG
>NZ_JAKTNS010000149.1:0-307 GCF_022760915.1 Thermus thalpophilus
CTTCCTCCTGGACCGGGGCTTTGACCGGCTCTCCCTCATGCGGCGGCTCCAGGAAGGGGGCATGGGTTTCCTCATCCGGTTGCGGCGCAACCGGGAGGTGGAAATGGAAACGGGGGAGCGCTTCCTCCTGGGGGAGCGCTACCCGGAGGTGCCCAGGCCCGAGCGCCAGCGGGTTCGTCTCTTTGGGCGGGGCGGGGGGGAGGTGGAGGTGGGGCTCTTCCTGGCCCAGGGGAAGCGGGAGCCCTGGTATCTGGCCTTCCGGGACCTGAAGGGGCGGGGGTTTGGGCTGGACCGGCACGGGCTCAGG